>PAMQ01000016.1 GCA_002707365.1 Trueperaceae bacterium | reverse complement strand
CTGCTGTGCAGACTTTAAAAGTTGATGAGCGTGGGATCACTTGGCAGGCAGGATCTTATGGAGATTTGTTTGCTTTTGGGTTTGAATCTGCCGTGCAGTTGTGGACTAGGTTTTCCATGGCTATGCGGGATACGTGTTCGGGTGAGGACTCACCTCAAGGTGTAGTTCTGTATTTACTTACTGAAAACGGCGCTAAGGACGTATTTGAGGATCCCATAGCTTTCACTAAGATTATCCCTCGGTACCCAACCAGGTTGCCTACACATCAGGGAAAAGGAGTTGCTCGTAACTTAGGAGATCCTGGCGTGTTTTCTGAACCGGGTAGTCCCGAAGGATTTGCAGTATGTTGCTTCAGTTCAACTGGCAGCAGTGACGAAGGGGAAGAGACGCACCTTTCCCTTGAACGTTTACCGCAGGTAATAGCGGCTTTCGAGCGACTATCGCCGCGTCTCGAAACGCCAGAACTTAACGGTCTTCTGCTAGCTAGTCATTTCGTACCTGATCCAGATGAGTTCGAAGATATAATTAATTTCTGTAATAGGGACGGGTCCCCTCATAATCAGAAAACCGCGTTATGCCAGTACAGTGCTTTGCAGGGTCTTGCGTATGTTAAACATACTGAGGCCACAATGCCGAAGTACTCTACTGTGTGTGCGAAGGAATGGCCTGGAGATTACCGCGGTCAGGGAGAGTGTATTGACTTCACGATGATGTACCACAGGTTGCAAGATAATCCTGCAACTAACAGCGATCCCTACTTGGGTGATTAAAAGTGGGTATCAATCCGAATCAAGCTCTATTGCGGGTTTGAGCATAATAGGGGTATTAAATTAAGGTTTAAGTTGAGCCTGTCCGTTAATGGTTAAGATCATAGTGGGCAGGAGTTCAAGGGAGGAAGTATTTTGAGATCAGTAATTTGTGTGCATGAAAGCTTTGATTTAAATTGGCCTTTTAGTGCAGACCATTGGCATGAACGGTGGAAAGAGCAAGGGGATTGCGATTTTTACCGGACGGAAGATCCTGATGCGACTGTGTTGGAGTTAGTAAATGATCCAGCTTCAGTGACCCGATTAGCCATCCTTGGTTTTAGCGTGGATGATGACATGTTGGATCCTTTTTCAGCTTTAGAAGAGTGCCACGCCCAATCGAGAGGTTGGCGAGATCAAAATGGAATCCTTGACAGGACTAAGGCTAGGGGAGTTAGCTTTATCCCGCATAGAGTCGATGTGTATTGGGGTCAATCAGTAGCAGAATTTGGCCTTGCCATGACAATCAATGCTCTCCGGCGAATACCACAGACCTATGTAGCGATGATGGAAAGTCATGAAACCTGGCAGTATCGACCTGAAGGTGGGATTGGTAAACCTGGACAGCGAGGTATTCAGTTCGGTGATACCACCCAATTCGTTAGTGGCACGCTATCCGGGAAACGAGTACGAGTTGTCGGTGTGGGCAGCATAGGAGGTCGATATGCCTCGTGGTGTTCTGCACTAGGTGCAGATGTTGCTGTTTGGGACCCGTTTGCTCCAGATGCAGCTTTTAGATTGGCCAATGCAAGGCGCGAGTTCCACCTTCCAGAATTAATTGCTGATGCCGAAATATTTGTGACCATGGTTCCACTCACGGACGACACGCGTGGAATGATCACCGGTGAACTTGTGGAGGCAATCCCAGGAGGCTCAATAGTGGTCCAAGTAACTAGGGCACCAATAATGGATACTGAGGTTCTCTATCGGCGGGTAATTAATGATGAGCTAGCATTAGCAGCTGATGTGTTCGACAAAGAACCATTACCGTTGGATTCTCCATTATTGGGTCGCCATAATGTCATTCATACGCCACACAATGCGGGTCGGACTAGGGATTCGAACCTAGCAATGACAGACGACCAAATAGCTCGATTTAGGCCCAGATAAGTTAAGTTTCCAAAGTACTAGAGTTCGCTCGTAAGCAAGAAACAGTTAATAGAGAGGCGTTAGGGTGCCTCTCTATTAATCTTCCCAAGTAAATATGCCCATCATTGTGTCTAGAACACAGTTTGCCTGATCTGTGTAGTCATCTGGGAAATCCTTGGCGCACTGCAGCGCCATGTTGCGTTCAGCGGTTTGAAAGTGAGCCTTCATGTACACCAGGCCGCTAAGTTGCTGAAATTGACATAAAACCGTGCCTTGATTATGGCGGTCGTTCTCATTGCAGCGGGCGAGAATAACATCAAGTTCAGCGGGGGAAGGTTCTGCGAGTGGGACGGTAATTACTAGTCCATCATCTTGAGGTTCAGTTAGCCTTGAACCGAGACGTTCAAGAGCCGCCAATACAAGCGGCAACCGGTCGAGATGAAGGTTAGGCTCTCCGTTAACTCCGAGACCCGTAGAACTAAAACAACAAACAACAAAACCTTCAGGGGAGCCTCCCTCTAAGAATAGGCCGGGCTCGGGGAGAGGGCGAAGGTTGTCGTTAGGAAAGTATGTAGGCAATTGATCTGGATATGCAGGGAGTATTTTGCTCAGCGGAAGCGCGTTCTGCATGACTGTCTCTACGCCTGCTTCTGAGAGAAGAAATAAAGCGACCCCTTGAGGTGAAGCTTTGAAATCATCCCCACACGTTTCTTGTTCCGCCATAGAAAATCTCGTCCATAACGAAATAGCCTCATCGAAGTAAAAGCGATTGTTATATTCTCCTTCGTTAATAGCTGCGGATAGCCACGTGATTCCACGTTCATCAACTTTTAAAGTCTGCACAGCAGCAGCTTGAGGAGTAACATCCTCCCCACCACTAGTGTTTCCCCAGTGTTCCGCCATAACACCGTCAAGACCAATGAACTGCGCACCAGCTAACTCCCGCTGAAGAATACTAATTGCATCCTCCACCGACATGTAACTAACAAGAGTATCAATATCAGGATGATGCTCAGGAATGAAATCCGCATCATAAAGATTAAACTCAGGCCCCAGCGTCTTTGTTACTGCCCCATGTTGCGCTAAGCTCAAGCTAGTTAACACTAAGATGCAACCAGCCAAGGTTAATACGGGAAATCGGGGTATCATTCTTCACCTCCAAAACATAATCGTTCAGGCATACGATAAACAGCGTAAAGGATACACCAAAAACACAATGCATGAGANACNCCGNCCGATACTGATAGAGTCAAATCAATCGCCGTTAACATCGTCGCTTTCCGTCATCTCACGGGTTAATAATTTGTGAGTCATCATAGTGAATTCGACACACTCGCTTTGTGCCCGATAATCACCCGGCCATTCCTTAGCACAAGGGACGGAATACTGAGGATAGAATTCATCATTATGTTTCATGTATGCCAGGCTCTGGAGCTGTACATACTGGCACAGAACCACACGTTGATTATGAGGGCCACTCATGTTGCAAACCTTAAGAATGTTGTCAATTTCCCCACCATTAGGGGTGGATAGTGGCACTTCAAATAGAAGGCCATCGTACTCAGGAATCGTGATATTTGCTCCGAGCCTTTTAAAGGCTGCTATCACGAGAGGTAAAACATCAAGAGACATTTGTGGTTCCTGTTCTTGCCCAAGTCCGGTGGAGCTGAAACAGCATACGGCAAAACCTTCAGGCCGACCTTCACCCATAAATAATGCTGGTTCGGTAAGAGGCAAAGCGCTACGCACGGCAGGTTGCGCTGGCAACAAAGAGGGATGCAGAGGCACGATCTTACTGAACTGAACAGGAAAATCAAAAACATCGTAAGCGCCGTCTTCTGTAAGTAAATACAGAACTACNCCTTGAGGTGAGTCCTCACCCGAACACGTATCCCGCATAGCCATGGAAAACCTAGTCCACAACTGCACGGCAGANTCAAACCCAAAAGCAAACAAATCTCCATAAGATCCTGCCTGCCAAGTGATCCCACGCTCATCAACTTTTAAAGTCTGCACAGCAGCAGCTTGAGGAGTAACATCCTCCCCACCACTAGTGTTTCCCCAGTGTTCCGCCATAACACCGTCAAGACCAATAAACTGCGCACCAGCTAACTCCCGCTGAAGAATACTAATTGCATCCTCCACCGACATGTAACTAACAAGAGTATCAATATCAGGATGATGCTCAGGAATGAAATCCCCATCGTAAAGATTAAACTCAGGCCCTAACACCCTATTGTGGGAGGCCTCTTGGGCGACCACGCTCAACAAGAGAAATAAAATCAAACCCAAAACACTAACCCTAAAAAGCACGACTAACCTCCGAAATAACCTAGATAATCCATCTAGTAACCAATGTTTAGCCAATATAGCAGAGCAGGAGGCCTTAGGGCCTATTTCACCTCAACCCAATCTAGAGACTACTCACTCTTGGCCAACACCGTAATAGTGGTGCGATAATATTAGGTGTGCGTAAAAATCGGTCCGAGCTAATACTTCACCCGGCATTTGCTCTTATGAGTATCACCGCTATTTTGGTTGTGGCGGTAGTGGTTTTAACCCCCTCGGCGATAAGCCAGAATATGATTACGCCTGCCCCTTTCGCTGAGGTTACTCAAGACGCAGGTATCAATACTCCTCACGGTGGTGTCTGGTCAAAGTTTCTTGGCCGCTTTATCAGTACCGGCTATATTTCTACAGGTCTAGCTTGGGGGGATTACGATAACGATGGCTGGGTTGATTTATTCCTTTCTGGAGGTACTGAATCAAGCTCGCTGTACCGGAACCTCGGAGATGGGACTTTTGTAGTTTCAAATTCCCTTGAGGATACCGCTCTGGCCGGGGTCTGGACTGGTGGCGCGGTCTGGGCCGATTACGATAATGACGGTTTTAAAGATCTTTATGTCTTGGCCCATGGGGCTAACGTCCTTCTCCGTAATGAGAACGGTAGAGGCTTTACAGATACCACTGATATTGCTGGAGTTGGTGACTTGGGAAAGGGTAGTAGTGCAGCTTGGGGAGACTATGACGAGGATGGTTTACTTGATCTATTCGTCGCTAATTGGTCTTGCTACCCTGAATGCCTTCCCATTGACAATGCTTTAGCTAGAGACAAGCTTTACCGTAACCTAGGTAACGGCTCCGTTGAGGATGCTAGTTACCTGTTGGAAAAAACCATGCTAGAAGGAGCAGCTTTCGCTGTGAGTTTCGTCGACTTTGATGGGGATTCTGATTTAGACATTTATGTTGTTAACGACATGGCTCATAACCCGATAGGTAATGTAATGTGGCGTAATGATGGCGCGGGCTGTGAAGGATGGTGCTGGTCTAACGCATCTAGAGAAACGAATACGGGGATAGTTGCAGGCGGAATGGGCTTAGCTGTTGGTGATTTTGATAATGATTTAGACCTAGACTTAGCATTTTCTGATATGACTGATCCAGGTCTCGCAGCTTTACCTGCTGCCCTACTAGTAAACGATAACGGGGTATTTCAGAATATCTCTGCAAGAGCTGGTGTAACCGGCCCTGGGGGGACCGTAGGATGGGGTACCGCGTTTTTCGATTACGATAACGACAGCTGGCTAGACCTTTTCTTAACAACCACTCACCTTACGACTGAACAAGATTTTCATTCTGCACCAATGGGAATGTTATTTCCCTTCCCCAACATTCTTTACAGAAACCAGGGTAATGGAACGTTTCGCTCTGTGAGGATATCCGATTGGCAAGATGACCCAAAGCCTAGCCTAGGTACCGCTTACGCTGATTACGATAATGACGGCTTCATCGACTTCATTGTTGGTAATTTCAACATTGGCTACGCACTCCACCACAATACCGGACACATAGGAGCAAACAACAATTGGTTAACAATTCGCCTTGAAGGAAGAAGCCCGATAAATAGGGACGCCATAGGTGCACGAGTGTACGTCACCACAACAGACGGCNCCACNCGAATGCAAGAAGTAAAAAGCGGCTCTAGTTTCGGAGCAGGNAACGACACCGCCCTTCACTTTGGCCTAGACAACAACACCAACCCCACCGTCGCAATAATTTGGCCAGACGGCACACAAGAAACCTTCACGAACATAACCACGAACCGCACATGGGACATCATCTTCAAACACACATGCTGGCTATACAACTGCATAAACACACCATAAGGCTCAGGTACCTAAAAAACCATCTCAATAAATCCCAACCTCAATAACAAAAAAGTTTAACCATTTCGGAAGAACAACTCATAATTCCACTTAATGAAGGTAGGTACCTGTTAATTGACTCCTACCCGATTGAAAATTTTTTCATAGGAATTCTTGGATAGACTGACTGTCATAGAGGTCCATCGGATGGATTACAAATAATCTGGTTGGTCCCGTTTTAATCGGGACATCACTTGATCTCAGTTTCCTGATTATCAAACATCTATAACTTGTTTTGTTATTCGAACGCTTTTCTTTTTTACTATATTAATTTCAATTCTAAGCCGGGCTATCGATTTACCAATCTCCTGAAAGCTCATTACCCTGTGATTAACTCCGTGCCGGTTGGCTGATCATCAACTCCTTCTGTTCGCCAGCCTTTGGTAGTAATCACAGGACTAAAGTCCGAATTAGGGAACGTACCAATCAAAAAAACAACACCCGTTATCCTAGTACTGATGATCTTCTTTCCTCGTTGACTTTTCACCGTTAAGAGGCCCCCGAAATTTTTTCCGGGGGCCTCCATATGCCGCTTATTTACGGCTTTTATTTACTAGACTTATTTACTGCCGATAGAACCAAGTTCCGGAGAAGTGGTTCAAGTCCAAAGCACCTTCTAACCACGGGGGTAGCTGGGTGGGTATGTTGCCAACATCAGGACGGGCAATAAACAGAATCGGGTTTTCAGCGACCGTTCCGATTGTGTAAAGGTTGTCATTAAACTTACCGAAGTACTCGGTAGCAAGAAGCCGGTACTCGGGGCTACCGAACACGGTGTCCTGAAGATCCTTATACACACGATACATGTGGAAGACTTCTGGTGGTGGTTCTGCACCAGGAAGTCCATCTGGGAAGTCAGCAGCAGTCTTGTAACCCTGTTCTATCTCTTCATTGGCCCTAACCCATTGGGTCCAGCCCCAGTGACGGAATCCCTGAAGTTCTACGTCATCGAGGAGGGTTACGTACATCTCACCACGGTTCTGCTGAGAAATCCAAACGTCCCACTCCATAGTCTCGTATTCGGGTCTAGAAGCACCAGCACCCAGTCCTCTGATCAACACCTCAATACCAACACTACGCCAGTAATCGGCTGTTAGCTCGTGTATTTGCAACTGGTCAGCAGGAGCTCCATTTTCCATCTCAATAATGATTTGGAGGGGTTTGCCATCATCTGGTCGTAACCGGATTCCCGCGGCGTTCTTCTCGGTTAAGCCTAAGCCATCAAGGAGAGCATTCGCCTGGTCCNGATCGAACTCTGCAGCGTTCTGGCCCCACTTGGGTTGGTAGAACGAGGAGGTTCTAACGACTGTGTGCTGTAGTGGCACACCAAACCCGCTGTAAACAATCTCGTTCATTTCTTGCCGATCTAGGGCTACCGAAAGGGCCCGGCGGAAGTCTAGGTTCTGAAAAAGATCTCTCTTGACTGGGTCTGGGTGGTCAAGGTTGGGGTGGTAAACGATAGCACCTGACTGGAATGACGGTAATAGGTTAACTTCGTAATTACCGGAAGCTTCGTTCTCCTTATATAGAGAGTAGTTAGCGAAGGAGACTCTACCCCATGCAAGATCAGCTTCACCCGTAATGATTTTTAATTGGGCGGTTTCTGGATCCACAACCTGCGATAACACACGGTCTACGTAAGGGAGTTGCTGACCAGCAGTATCTACCTGCGCCATGTAAGGGTTCCGTTCGTACAATCTAGCTGTAGTTGAGAACTCTAGAGGCATCCAGTATTGGGTGGTTGGTTTTTGCCAGTCGTTAAGTGGGTTGAACTCTGAATGCCAGCCGAACGCTTCTTGCCAGTTAATGAATCCTTCTTCAACTGCTAAGGCGTCAGCATTTTCGTTATGGTCACCGTGCCACTTCTTGAGGTATTTGCTGGGATGGAATAGCGACCACTCGCCACCCTTCCAGTGAACCATATTAAGTAGCGTAGCCGGTATAGGCTCACCGAGGTGCAGAACTACTGTGTAGTCATCAACGATTTCTGGATAACCAGTTGTCGTGCCAAACTGCTCCTGAGTCCAAGCTTTATCGAAATCGCGCATATCTTCGCGCTTAAAGCGAAAATCCTCAGATGTGAAGGGATCTCCGTTAGACCACTTCATACCGGGTCGTAAGTTTAATGTGAATTCCGTGAAGTCATCGGAGAACGAGTAGTTAAGCGCAAGATCCGGCTCGAAAGTGTTATCCAAAGTCATGTTAAGTAGGAACGGACCCCGAGCGGGCTCTTCAGTAAGATCGTTCCAAGGGTGAATGGCGTCAGCAAAAACATTGAACTGCCCACCGTAAACACCAATTTCACCCTCTTGTGGAGAAACCACCGAAGGCTGGTCAGGTAGACGCTCAGCGAGGGCCGGTAATTCGCCCGCCGCTACTTTCGCTGCATCATAAGGCGATTCGCTGTATTGCCCCATAGCTAGACTTGCAAGCAAACTAAGAATCGCTACTGCGGTTACTGCTTTAAAGGTTCTAATCACGTTTTAATTCCCTTCTAAAAGCAAACTTTCCCACTACACAAGGTTTCTCTCTTATCCAGGTTAGGCTTCACCCTGGATTTTGATCCCTAATAATGTTATTTCGGATCAACCATGTACAGATCTAGTACCGGTTGAAGAGGCCACCTCCCCTTTAAATTACCCGAATTAACAACTCTTAAGGTGCAGGATAAGCCATAAAGTAGTGTTCAGTCAACCAAAAAGCCGGTTAGGAACCCTCGTTTGGGGAATAAGATTGACGTTCGAATGCCAGCTTAAAGGTTCAACGAATATGTTGTTCTCGTACCGCTGAATTGATTTACCAGGACGAACCTAGGACATATCTTTCCAGCCTGTGAGTCATACTGGCTTAGCGTATTCATCCCAGAGGCCATCTAATTTTTCAGCTGTCAATGAATCGCCATGAAGCACAAGTCGATATCGAAGTTGTAGCGCTGTGCCGGAAGGCAGCTCGACGTTGCCCTTAATACAGGGCGATGGATTGATGCCTCGTTGGTGATCTACTCGCCATTTTACAGGGTGTCCCAGGTTATCGGGGTGATCAAACACAGCGATCCCCCCTTGCAACGGACTGCTTTCTACTTTACCGTCACCTAGATACCGAGCATGTTCAATAGGCATATGCAAGTCAACCCAGGATGCTTCCTGCTGTTCAGTATCAAGGTCTTTAAGTCCTTGAGAATTAATCACGGTAGCTCCATACTCAGATCGGAACGGCATTCTAATGAATAGCCCGCCGTATGGATATTCCTTGATTGTCACATCAGTAATTGAACGAAGCGTCCAATCTAAATCAACAAAAATAAGGTCATCTTGTCCTGTTAGCGACCAGTTCTGCTTGCCAGCTAAAAGATGACTACCATCCTTATGCTTCCAAACAGTTTGTATTACCCAGGATGCCTTATTACTATTATTTTGAATTTGCGGGTCCGACGCTTGAATCAGACCAACCATTTGGTCAGCCTTCTGGCCAGGGTAGTGCCAAAAATCGCAGCCGTTTACGTTCGTGAATGCGAGCTGAATGCCGTGTTGATGGGGATGATGCCAGGGGCTATCCTCTGTAAGGCACGCTCTACCACTAGCCAAACGTAAAGGATGAATATACGGCATGAGGCCCGAACGGACTTGATGCTGCAAAATAACTCTATCTAGTTCTGAATCATCTACAAAAACACAGCCGTTTCCAGCACGAGCGCTCCAACGCGAAGATGCAGTCATAATTGGTTTCTCCGATTTCTTATTGTTTGTAGGGATCAGCCGCGTCGCGCAAGCCATCTCCTAGGAAATTGAAGCACAATACCGTAATCACGACAAACAGAGCCGGTATGAGGAGCCATGGTTGTAGCGCTATTGTACGCACGTTTTGGGCCTGTTGCAGTTGTACTCCCCAACTTATTACAGGTGCTCGAAGACCAACTCCTATAAACGATAGTGCAGTCTCGGCAAGGATCATTGAGGGGACTGACAACGTCAGGTGAACAATTAAGTAACTAAGAAAGCCGGGAAGAAGGTGCCTAGTTATGATTCGACCGTCTGAAGCTCCGTAAACGGTGGCTGCCATGACGAAATCTTCTTCGCGGAGTTGCAATAATTTACCCCGGACGATTCGAGCTAGGCCGGTCCACCCAATAATCGAAAGTATTATTGTAATCATAAAGTACGTTCTGACTGGTGGCCATATTACTGGAACTGCAGAGGCTAGCACCATCCAGAGTGGGATGCTTGGTATCGAAATCAGGAATTCAATAATGCGCTGAATAAGCATGTCTGCCGCGCCACCAAAATACCCTGATATTCCCCCCAAAGCACATCCTAGGATGAAGCTAATTGTCACCCCCAGTAACCCAATCATTAAAGATACGCGGGCTCCCCGTATGGTGCGAGACAACATATCGCGGCCAAGTTCATCAGTGCCAAATAAGAACATGGTGCCGTCTTTCACACCAATAAAATGCACATCCGTCGGAAACAAACCAAGGAGCTTGTATTCATGACCTCGAACAAAAAAATTGATTGGGTGAACTTTCGTTTTATTTTTCGTATAGATTCGTCGGAGAGTTTCCATGTCCCTGCTAAGATCGTATCCGTATACAAATGGTCGTTTAAGACGACCCTCATGGAAAATCTGAGGAACCTGGGGTGGGGCAAGTACGTAACCCCGGTGACGATGCATCACATCAGCTGGTGAGAAAAACCCAGCAAATAGGGGACCGACAATATAAAGGATCAGTAGTACTAGGCCACCGAAAAGAGCTAGCTTATGTTTAAAAAATTTGCGCCGCATAAGCTGCCAGCTAGAAGCTAGGTAGTAAGACTCATTAGTGTCATCTTCAGCTGTTTCGTTAATGTTTTGGTCGTTAAGTGAGCTTAGATCCGTCGTCATGCTTCCCCCGCTTCAAATCGGATTCTCGGGTCAACAACAACTAATAGAATGTCAGAAACCAAGGTGCCAACGATTCCAAGTGCACCCAAAATCATAATGACACTCCCAGCAAGAAACTGGTCTTGGGCAAGAAGTGCTGCCAATAATAATGGGCCGATAGTAGGAAGACTCAAAACAATAGCCACCAAAGTCTCTCCGGAAATAATTGCAGGAAGAAGATAACCAACCGTACTGACAAGCGGATTAATAGCCATACGGATCGGGTACTTGATTCTCAAGCGCCCTTCTTTTAGTCCCTTAACTCGAGCCGTAACTACATACTGCTTACCAAGTTCATCTAATAGGGTGCTACGCATAATCCTGATTAATTCTGCGGTCCCTGCAGTACCGACGACTAGAATCGGAACGGGCAAATGTTTTAGGAGATCTACTACCTTTGCCCAAGACCAAGGCGCAAGTAGGTATTCGGGTGAGAATAGACCACCTACGCTCCAACCAAAAAACTTATAAGTCAAAAACATTAGGATTAGCGCTAACAGGAAGTTAGGTGTAGCCAGACCAATAAAACCCAAAATAGTGAAAATATAATCCCCGATAGAGTACTGCCTTACCGCAGAATACACACCTATCGGTATAGCCAGGCCATACGCAAGAAATAAAGTCGTGAGGGAAAGAGCGATAGTTAGCCCTATCCTTTCTCCTATCAATCTAGTTACCGCTACGTTGTATTGAAACGATTCGCCCATGTCTCCCTGTACGAAGTTAGAGAACCAATTCCAGTATTTAACGTAGAACGGTCGCCCAAGGCCAAACCGGTACCTTAGCTCCTCAATCTGCGCGTCATCGAGTATCACACCCCGCTGCCTCAACTGCTCAACAAACGTCGTTGCGTAATCTCCGGGAGGTAGTTCAATAAGCGCGAACGTTACTACCGAAAGCGCCAGCAACAATATGACCATGTAAATTAATCGCCGAAGAATGTAACTAATCACTAGCTATATACCCTAACCCAAAATGAAATTGTTTTGCAGGGGCTTGAGACATTACGACTCATTTTAAGAAGTTCTTTCATTAGCCTCCCCCACCCGAACTGTACTTTGTTTAGGCTCTCCGTATTAGTAATTCTGTCTAGATTCTTAAAAAAACCACTGTCTCTGGGTGATGCCTGCAAGGGCATCACCCAGAGACTTGGTTTCGTAGTGCTGTTTTAACTTACCTTAGTATCGTTTCCCTTACTAAGGTTTGAAGAAGAACTGATGAGTGTAGTGGTTGAGATCCATTGAGCCTTCCAACCAGGGTGGCAGGGTATCGATTAAGTTACCAATGCTGGTCCTGGAAAGGAAGATGACCGGAACTTGACCCACAGTGCCGATACTGTACAGACCGTCAGCCAATTGACCAAAGTACGCATCCGCTAGGAAAGTGTACTCTTGCCCACCGAAGACCGTACGGTTCAAATCATCACGGATATCAAACATCCGATCCAATTCAGCGGGGGGTTCTATACCTGGTAAGACTCCGCCTTCGAAATCATCAAGAGTCTTGACGCCGTTAGCAATATCTTTTCTAGCTCTACGGTGCCACTCCCAAGGGTTATTACGGAAGCCAATGAGACCACCACGCAGGATGGTGGTGTACATCTCACCGTTCTGCTCGGAATCAGCAACGAAGTCAAAGTCCATGCTGTTCCACAATTCATTCAGCGGACGCTGACGAGCTTCGAGGCCAATACCAATCGCAGCCCAATACTCTTTGGTTAGTTCGTTAACCGAGGTTTGTGAGGTATTAATCTCAGGACTGGTGATTACGCTGAAGATTAATGCGTTGCCGTCAGCGTCAAGACGAATACCGTTAGAATTCCGTTCGGTTAAACCCAAGCCATCAAGTAGCGCGTTCGCTTCGGCTGGATTGAACTCTACAGCGTGGGTACCCCAACTCTCCTTGTAAAGTGGGGAGAATTCAGTAACCGTGAACTGCAAGGGTTTGCTCAAGCCGTTATAAACAATTTCGTTGATTTCTTCCCGATCAATTGCAAGCGAAAGAGCCCGGCGGAAGTCGTACTCGTTGAACAATGCCCGCCATCTGAGGTTGTTGTGGGCGTAGTTCGGGAAGTAAACCACGTCACCGGTGGTGAAGCTCGGAATTAGTCCGATCTTATAATCACCAGCCACTTTGTTCTCTTGGTAAAGGGTGTAGTTCTCCATGGAGGTGTTAGCCCACGCGAGGTCGGCTTCTCCGGAGATAACCTTCAGGTTGTAAGTTTCGCCATCGACAATCTGCGAAAGAACACGATCAACGTAGGGTAGCTGCTGACCAGCGGTATCAACCTGGTGGAAGTAGGGGTTGCGCTCGTAAAGTCTCGCTGTGGTGCTGAACTCAACGGGTTCCCAAGGTTGCGTGGTTGGCTTGTTCGTATCGTTCAAGGGGTTAATAGACGTGTGCCAAGCGAAAGCTTCTTTCCAATCGGCGAAGCCCTCTTCAATGGCTTGTGCATCGGCATTCTCATTGAAATCACCGTGCCAAGGCTTGAGCCACTCGCTCGGGTGGAACATTGTCCACTCGCCACCACGCCAGTGAACTGTATCCAGAACAGCTCGAGGACGAGGCTCGTTGTAGTTCAGGTGAATGGTGTGTTCATCGACAACCGTGAAGGTACTATGAATACCGTTATCCCGGCCGTGAACCATCCAACCTTGATCCTTCATATCTTCAAACTTGAAACGGAAATCCTCAGCGGTGAAATCATCACCGTTAGACCACTTCATGCCCGGACGTAAACCGAAGGTAACTTCCGAGAAGTCGTCAGACAGGTCATAGGTAAGGAGGAGATTAGGTTCTATCGTACCGTCAGGAAGCATGATGTTGAGGAAAGGACCACGAGCTGGCTCCTCAGTCACTTCGTTCCAAGGGTGATTAGCAGTAGCAAACACATTGAATGTACCGCCGTAAACTCCTACCTCTTCTAATGGCGTATAGACGTAAGGCTGGTCGGGTAGCCGGTCAGCAACGGCCGGTAAGCCCTTGCCATCCAGGAATGGCGACTGGCTATACTGAGCCAAAGCCACGCTAGCAACCAGGCCTAAAATCAGCGCCGCGGCTACAACTTGAAATGTTTTATTCACGTTATTACTACCTCCATATTGGATTGTTACCAGCTTAAGAAGGAGACCAGTTTTAACCAGTTTCGCCTTCAGTGGATAAACCGCCGGTATAACCACCCCCTACGATTTCTCAACATAAACATTGAGTTGTGGCTCTTAGAATAGGCCAGTAACCACAAAACAGTCAACTCCAAAGACATATTTTCAATCTCAAAAATAACTATGGAACCTCTGTCTTTATGCATAGTTATTAGGCTTTCCTGGCAAACGCTCTCAGTTGAACTGGCCCCCTGACTGTTTTGTGTGGTTACGAAAGATCGACATGAGAGCTTCTGAACATGAATAATGGGGACATATGTTTTTACGTCATTCAATAGTTTTATTTTTTGCTTCCCTTTGTCTGTTTTTGCACCAGGCAGTAGCCCAAAATAACGATGCCGATTCGTTTGTCGACGTGACGTCCGAAGTAGGCTTAGAAGCACCCCACAGTGCGAAATGGTCCAAATTCATTGGCGAGTACTTTGCTAGTGGTTACTTATCCACCGGCCAAGCATGGGGAGACTACAACAATGACGGCTTCATTGATCTTTTCCTTGCAGGTGGCCGAGCACCAAGCATG
>PAMQ01000015.1 GCA_002707365.1 Trueperaceae bacterium | reverse complement strand
ACTACCACCGAAGATACCTAGGGTGAGGAACGTTAGGTAACAAATAACTTTAGGACGAAAGTTTTTCACTATTGATAATCCTTGTTATAGAGGTACATCTTCCTGCAATATTGTTTTGACTAAAGGGGAGACGCGATCAATTATTTCAGGTGCCATCATGATCTTTTCGGGCCATTCTCTAGTAAACCCCTCTGCTTGGATTTTTGGGGTGCCATCTATTAAGAATACTGGTGTGAGGGGTGATTCTTCTACAACCTTAATGTCTCGTTCCGGATCAATGTTGTTTAACAGGGTCCATATGCAGTCTTCGAAATTAGTTGGGTCGGTTAGATCGTCAAGCACTGCTATTATTTTTACTCCTTCAGCTTCAAGTTGGTTAGCAGCCCATTCACCAATTTGATGGCCTTGTCCTGCTCTTGATTTGTGGATGGTAATGAACCAGAACCCGCCTGCGAGTTGGTATTGGTCCAGTATTTCGTTGTGTTCAGGTAGCTCTTGATAAGTACGGGTAGGGTTAGGTTCCCATTCTTGATTTAAGCCTTCTTCACGGTGTTTTCGTGTGCCATCAAGAATAATCTTACTGCCGTAGCTCCATGACCTACTTGAGTGATCTAGAACGTCAATCGGACCTTTTGCGTATTGCTGGTGACGTCCCGGCGTGACATTCTTCAGTACGGCTCGCCAGAACTCTAGGTGATTCTGTGGGGCGACCTTTTCGTCTGTTACTAGAATTACTTTAGCGAACATCATCTGCCCGAGTCCAAGCAACCCATTAGCAACTTTGAAAGCCTGTCCGGGGTATTGCTTGTTGATACGTACGTTAACCAGATTATGGGCAATTCCAGCGGGTGGCATGTGATAGTCCACGATCTCAGGCAGGATTAACTGCGCTGGTACCTTAAATAGCTTCTCGCTCGCCTCAATAAAGTAAGCATCTTCCATCGGGGGTTTACCCACTATCGTTGCTGGGTAAATGGCGTCTTGGCGCATGGTGATTGCAGTGACGTGAAACAAAGGGTAAAGATCTTGGAGCGTGTAAAATCCCGTGTGGTCTCCAAATGGCCCCTCCGCTTGCCAAGCCTCCTCAGGATCCACGTACCCCTCCAAAATAATTTCAGCTTGAGCAGGTACGTCAAGATCTACTGTGACGGCCCGAGTGAGTTCAACTGACTTCCCTCTAAGGTAACCAGTTAATGCAAATTCATTAAGTCCCGGCACCGGTGGTAAGGGGGCTGTAGCAGCGTAAATCAGGGCTGGATCGCCCCCCAAAGCAACAGCTACTTCTAGTTTCTTGCCTGCTTTACGGGCGTTTTCTAAATGCCTTGCACCTGTCTTATGGCGCTGCCAATGCATCCCAGTTGTGTTGCGGTCAAAGATCTGCATTCTATACATCCCGACGTTAACTTCACCATCAAGTGGATCCCTTGTAATTACCAGCGGCAAAGTTACGAAAGGACCGCCATCTCCCGGCCAACAGGTAAGTACGGGAAGGCGACGAAGATCTACTGCATCGTCTCGGAAGACTCTTTCCTGCACTGGACCTTTACGAACTAGTCTTGGGGGAAGTGACGTTAAGTTACGTAATTTAGGGAAATTAGCCGCGAGCCCGATTAGGCCATTTCCCAGCTTTACGTCAAGGAGGTTACGAAGACGATCACCTAATTCGTCTAGATGGTTTATGCCTAATGCCCACGCCATTCTCTGTGGTGATCCGAAAAGATTAATGACTACGGGAAGATCAGAGCCATCAACTTTCTCAAAAAATAAAGCCGGACCTCCAGCTTTCGTGATTTGATCCGTAATAGCAGCGATTTCCAGGTTTGGAGAAACAGATTCTTGGATGCGCTTAAGGTCACTACGAGTCTCCAGAAGACGTATAAAGTGCCGGAGATTTGAGAAGGGCATGCCCCATGGTAAACCCATAACAGCTCATTGGATTACACTTGGACAACTTAGGCGGAATACTCTTGCCGCCGTACAGACCTTAATTTACGATTAACAATGAAGGAGTATAACGTTGGGTAGTGCGATTAGAAGCAGCCTAAGGAAATCACGTCTTGGGTTTGGTATGGCTGCTATCGGTCGTCCGGGCTACATTACTATCAACCATGGGATTGATGTGGAAGATCCTAGTTTCGACGCTATGGAGCAGCGTGCACTCCTTTTGCTCGATAGAGCTTATAAAGGGGGCGTTAGATATTTTGATGTAGCCCGCTCGTACGGGAGGGCTGAAGATTTCCTAGCCACATGGATTTCACGTAATCCAAGGGCCAGTGATGAAATAACCATAGGATCTAAATGGGGTTACACCTATACTGCGGATTGGCAGATTACTGCTGCCGTCCATGAACAGAAGGACCTAAGCTTAGCTCAGCTCCAACGACAATGGAATGAAACTAAAACGTTGCTTGGTTCTAATTTAGATTTATACCAAATTCATTCTGCAACCCTAATGAGTGGAGTCCTTGGAGATGTCACTGTGCGTGAGATGTTATTTGACCTTCGCAATGAGAATGGCGTGGCTATTGGCCTCTCATTAACTGGCCCAGACCAGGTGAGTACTTTAGAGTACGCACTCAGCATAGAAGTAGGAGGCGAACCTCTTTTTGATACGGTCCAAGCGACTTGGAATATCCTGGAATCATCAGTGGGAAATGTTCTAGCTGAAGCCCATAAGTCGGGTGTGGTGGTGATAGTGAAAGAAGCTCTAGCAAACGGCCGTCTTACTGGTCGAGGTAGTAAACACTTACCTCATGAGTCACTAGAAACATTGAGGCGTGCAGCAGTAACCACTAACACCACTATCTCTAAGCTTGCTCTAGCAGTTGTTTTGGCACAACCTTGGGTAGACGTTGTTCTTTTGGGAGCTATTACCGTGGATCAGCTTGAAGATAATCTTGGCGCCACGGAAATTGTGCTTGACGATTTTACTCTCAATGACCTCAGATCAATCGCTGAACAAGCTGAAGTTTACTGGGACAAGAGATCTAAACTTCCATGGACTTAAAGGGTTTTTAGTCAGCGCTCGTTATGAACCCAGAGTACGCGTATTTCTTGTTGGAAAAACCAGTTGAATGTACGCCACTCTGGTTAAGTTGAGTAGCTAATTCGGATTTGAGATTATCCAAACCGTTTTTTGTAGCTGCCGAAACGACAGAGGCCCCGTAACGTTGTCTGAGTTGAATAATTACTTTCTGATCAGCAGCATCAGCTTTGTTTAAGACAATGTAACGTGGTGGGTCTAGATCTAGGTCATCGAGTATCCGGTTTACCGCGTCGACTCTATCGGGTGCACCTGGTATAGCTGCATCAACCACATGAAGAAGTAAATCTGCCTCGTGTAGTTCTGCTAACGTGGCTCGGAAAGCATCTCTAAGTTCATCAGGCAAATCTCGAATGAAGCCAACAGTATCCGTGTACAGTACTTTGGCACCCCACTCCCCAAGATCAGGCAACCAACCCTCTTTAGTTGTTGGCCGGAGAGTACTGAAGAGCTTGTTGCGGGCCAATGCATTAGACTTCGAGACGACATTAAAAAGCGTACTTTTACCAGCATTCGTGTAACCCACAAGAGCAATGACAGGTGTACGTCCACGACGTCGATTCTTACGAGTTTCGGACCGCTGCCGACTAATGCTGTCCACTTCAGTTTCGAGCGCAGAAATGCGGGTTCTGATACGACGACGATCTACCTCTAACTTGGTTTCCCCGGGACCTCTAGTACCAATGCCACCGCCAAGACGACTCATCTGACTACCTCGGCCAGAAAGCCGGGTCAGTTGATAATTGAGTTGAGAGAGTTCAACCTGAACTTGAGCCTCACGACCTCGAGCGTTCTGCGCAAAAATATCTAGAATAACTTGAGTTCTGTCTAGCACCTTTAATCTCGTAAAACTTTCTATCTCTCTAGCCTGACCTGGGGAAAGCTCCCTATCAAAAACTAGTAAATCTGCATCCTCGTGATACGCCAAGGAAACTAGCTCTTGTAGTTTACCTAGACCAATCAAGGTCTTAGGGTTTATGGTTTTCCGGTGCTGCAGGCTTTTACCAGCAATCTTACCGCCTGCACTTCGTGTTAATTCCTCTAGTTCTGCTAGTCTTGATTCAGCTTCAAACGTTCCTTCCCCACTTTCCAAGCCTACCAAGATGGCTCTTTCTTCACTAGAGCTACCTACATCTCGAGCTTTTCTTGATCTAGTAAGTTCTTCCTCTAGAGCCCGAATGCGTTCCAGAACATCGCCTTGCTCTAAATATCCAAGTTGAGTTGGCGGGTCAACAATCCAGTCTTCTTCGCTTGAAGTGGGCGGTGCTATTTGAGCAAAATGAGCTTGTCCCAATTCAATTCCACCATTTGCCGATGATAGGGTATCGAACGCGACCAGGGCATCTAGTCGATTAAGAAACAGAGTTGTCAGGTCATCTGGACTCAGGCCACCAAGCTTTAAATGACTGTGAATTAGTCGGAGTCCCGAGAGTCTCGATCCAACCTCCCCGAACCGTTGCGGGATAGGAGCGTCATTGGCGTCACCTACTGCCACCGTCACTACGCGACCTCGACGGTCAATAAGTAGTACTACGCCCCTTCCAATCTCTCGTGATATTTCAGCCATAGCCCGAGCTAAAGCAATGGTAACTGTGGTTGACGGGGGTACTTTTCTACGGTAAAGATTACTTAGGCGCTTTAAATGATTATTTCTTAGGCCTGAAACGTTACCATGCACCCGTTCGATAACTTCAGTCCCCTTCCAATATCGACTCACACATCGTGTGTATCGTGCAACTAACAAACCTATCGAGTGGGACAAGTTTTCCTTTTGTAGGTACCTTATAGATATGACGGCAACTACTCAATTTAGTGACCTTATTGAAAGGATCAGTATAAATTTAATCACTTATTGCCCAGTTTACATTATTGCGACTGTGGTCAGGACGCGTTGTGAATGCACGTGATTAGTGGGATTACTACCTAACTAATTGCAGGACCACTCCGGGTATGTCTTTCGCGTGAATTCCTGGTGCGGCGAAGTCAATCACTAATTTTTATTTTTAGGTGGGTTATGTTTTTCTGTATACATTAATTAAGGACCTAGACGGTGGAAGTAAATATGCTACTAGCTGGTTTTGTGAAAGGGATGTATAGATGGATATTGTAATTGCATCAGCGAAACGGACCCCTATTGGGGCGTTCCAGGGACGATTGGCTAGTGTTACTGCCCCAGAGCTTGGTTCTATAGTTCTCCATGGAGCTGTTAATCAGGCAGGTATTGATCCTGATTGTATTGATTTAGTGGTGTTTGGAAATGTGCTTTCGGCGGGCTTGGGGCAGGCGCCAGCTCGGCAGGTAGCGCTTTACTCAGGCTTACCAGATACCATACCGACGGTTACCCTGAATAAAATGTGCGGTAGTGGGCTTGAAGCCATCATCCAAGCTGTTAGAGCTATAGCAGTGGGCGATGCTTCAATTGTGGTTGCTGGGGGAATGGAGTCTATGTCCAATTCACCCCACTTGCTCCTAGGCGCGAGAAAAGGTTGGCCCTTGGGAGATGGAGAGATAGTTGATTCGATAATTAAGGATGGCTTGTGGGACGTCTATAATGATATCCACATGGGTTCTTGTGCAGAACTTTGTGCAGAACGATACGGATTTTCGAGAGAACAACAAGATGTTTATGCGATTGAATCGTATCGAAGGGCTCAACAGGCCATAACAGAAGGTTATTTTTCGGAAGAAATTGTCCCTACAGAAGCTAAAGGGTACAAAGGTGCTACCCAGACTGTATTTGAGGACGAGAGTCCAGCCAAGGTTGATTTCGCTAGAATTCCTGCTTTACGTCCAGCGTTCGAAAAGGACGGAACTATTACTGCCGCTAACGCTTCTACCCTCAATGATGGCGCAGCAGCTGTCGTTATCGCCGAAGCGACCGTTGCTCGTGAATTAGGCTTAACAATTGAGGCAAAGATTTGTGGGTACTCTGGGAACGCGCATACTCCTGAATGGTTTACTACAGCCCCCGTAGGAGCTATAGAGTCACTATTTAGTCGGCTTAGCTGGACTCCAGATTCAGTTGATCTTTTTGAGATTAACGAGGCGTTCAGTGTAGTACCGATGGCTGTTACTAAAGAACTAAACCTCTTAAGCGATCGCGTTAACGTACACGGTGGCTCAGTTGCACTGGGACACCCAATCGGGGCTTCAGGAGCCCGAATACTTGTTACCTTACTTCATGCGCTGAAACAGAGGCAGGAGTCCAGAGGGATAGCTACGATTTGCATTGGGGGCGGCGAAGCTCTTGCGCTAGGTATAGAACTTAGTTAGTTGGGTTCCGCTAATTTCAGCAATTCCTCTTTACCCAAATAAATCTACTCGATTCTGATCAACTTTCTAGTTACGGTACCTTTTCCTCTCCTGTAAGCCATTCCTGCACAACCTTAATGAAGGAGTTGGGGCACTCTTCCTGGGGAATGTGACCACACCCGATTAGAATCTCAAATGTCGAGCCTGGTATCGCCTGAGCAACCTGTTCTGAGTCTTCTATTGAAACAATCTTGTCGTCTGATCCTGCTATGACTAAGGTAGGAATCTTAATCTCATCGAGGTTGTCAAACAAATTCAGGCGCTGATTCGTGCGGGTGAATTCCCAAAGGGCTCGATCCCAATTGTTCACCTTAATTCCTTTCTGATAGGCTTCGATGGTGTCGTCGTCAATCAGACTAGGATTGCTCCAAGCAGATTGAACAAAGGTTGAACCAGCAGTGCCACTAAGCTGCCTCATTAACAGAGGACCAACCCTATTTAGTTGTGGGGTGAAAAGCAAAGGACGCGTCCATAACGGGGCGCCACCCTCACGAATAATGGCGGGACCTACGAGAATTAGGCCATCGATTCGGTCTGGGTAATCCAAAGCAAATTTAGTAGCAAGCGCACCGCCTGATGAATGACCAACAATTACTGCAGAATCAACACCAAGGGCATCTAGGAGATGAACAGATAACTCAACCTGTCCCCTCGGGGAATAGACGTTGCTGTTTTTCCAAGTTCCTCCCTTCGGTCGTTCAGTGAGCCCGAAAGCAGGACGATCAAGAGAGATTGACCAACCTGTTTGCCCTAGGGCATCCATTACTTCGTGCCAGCTGTATAAGGTTGAGGCAAAGCCATGCAAGAACAAGAAAATTGGTCCTTGTCCGACAGATTGCCGGGAAGATGTTTTGTAATGGACTGTTAGCCCGGCAAGTTCAATGAATTGACTTTCTTCGTCTGCTAATTGGGCGGCAGGAACCGTTCCTTCTAGGTCAGGTGCTGGTATAAGAAAAGGGCCGATTACCACGGTAAGCGTCAAGGCAAGAATGATAGCAAGTGAAATGCGGATACGAAACGGCATACCTGATTTAAGCACGGTCGGGACTTGTTGCTCTACGTTCACAGCTCACCGTTTGTTTAGGCTCAGTTGTCTACTCCTAATTATTTTTAACTAAAGCAGATTGGAATTAGGTCGTCAGGTAGAGTATATGTACTCAACCTCAACCAATACCAAGGGACCCCAGTCAAGTGGCAACTAGTTACAATATCTATGAGGTTGAAGCTAGTTGGTTGTTATGCCCAAAATGGGTTACTCGCCTTGAAATTTGGCGTTCCTCTTTTCGATAAAGGCATTGGTGCCCTCCCGGTAATCGTTGGTGGTTGTGACTAAACCGAATAGGTCAGCCTCGATTTCTAATCCTTCATCTAGCGTTACGTCTAATCCCCTTACAACGGCCTCTTTGGCCAAACCTAGAGCTATCGGGGCATTACGAGCAACGATGTTAGCTATTTCTAGTGCGGTTTGGAGGGTTTCTTCTGAAATCCGATTGACTAGACCGATTTGTAGTGCTTCTTTAGCAGTGATTTGTCGGCCCGTAAGAATCATGTCTAAGGCAGGGCTAAGGCCAACTAATCGTGAAAGGCGCTGGGTCCCTCCATAACAAGGGATTAGACCTAAGCCGACTTCTGGAAACCCTAAGCGGGTTTCCGGCGAAGCTATCCTTAGATCACAGGCTAATGCCAATTCTAAGGCTCCGCCGAGAGCAAAGCCATCGATCGCAGCAATGGTAGGAAATGTTGTACTTGCCAAAGAATTCATGATTTCCTGGCCGGCCAGAGAAGCTTCTCGACCGCTAAAGGCGTCGTTAATTTTGGTTAGGTCCACGATGTCAGCACCAGCACCAAAAGCTCTACCCTCCCCAGTAACGACAAGGGCGCGAACCTCTACATCTGCCTCTACCAGCTGCAGGGCAAGACCAAGTTCCATCAGTAGCGCCTCATTAATTGCGTTTAACACTTCAGGTCGCGAGAGCGTCAAAATCGCAATTTTCCCCTCGATTTCATAATTGAGGTGTTCAAAGACAACTGAATCTTCGAGGTTGTCCGACATGATTTCTCCTTAGACCCGGTGAGGTAAACGCAGAACGAGATACCCCTGTTTGGGTTTCATTAGTGTTCAGAATTTCCAAAGGCCTGCGGTGGCCATCTCAAACTGTATCTAGGATAGCAGAAGCGTTCTGATGAGTGTTTTTTCCGCGTTGACAAAAACAAAATGGTTTTTCGGGCTTGTCGTCCGAGCTACGCCAAAGTCTTTTTTGACAGGCTGTAATGTCTTTAATGAGACAACCTGTTACGGTATTTTTTGACTATACGTGTCCCTTCGCTTGGCGAGGGGCCGAAGTGGCAGTTAGCGTACAGGATGAACTAGAGTTAGAGTTTACTTGGTTGCACTTTAGTCTTTACCAATCAAATTATCGTGGTGAGGATCAATGGCAGATTTGGAATGAGCGGATTGACCCTGAGGATGAAAGTGGGGCTAAGGGTTTGCTTCCGTTTTTGGCGAGTTGTGCGGCACGAAAACAGGGTAAAGTTCTCCACGACGCTTTTCGGCTAAGACTTCTTCGAGCCCGACATCGAGATCATAGGTCTTTTGATTGGGACACTGTCTTAGATGTTGCGGAATCCGCAGAACTCCATCTTGCGCAGTTTCGTGATGACCTATCTAATCCAGAGTGGCGCACTGTTCTTGCTCAAGAACACCATAGGGCTGTTGAGAAAGACGTTTTTGGGACACCAACTTTTGGTTTTGGCGAAGGACAACTTTCTTATTTCCGGATTAAAGAACTCCCTAAGGGAACCAAAGAAGCTGTTGAACTTTTTCGTGATTATAGGCGTCTACTTACTCACTATCCTTACTTGGAAACGGTTAAACGACCTAGGCCAAGAACTAACTAACAAACGTTCAGGCTTCCAAAAACATAACTGGGGATTAGTGGCTAGATGGTTTGCTTTCAATACAATTTTAAGGTGTTGAGAGATTGTTTTTCGGCTGGTTAGAACTTCAGGAAAGGGTATGCTCTTTGGGTAATGTCACAAGCCATTGATCTAGGCGGGATTGCCGATGTTTTAGAGGCTGGTTGTGATATGACATGTTTCATTCTTGTTTCCCATCCTTTTACGGAGTTACCAGCGCAACAACAATTGCGTTATTTTCAGGGTTAGCGCGTGATTTTCCTTCTCAGTGCCCTGTTATTGGCTTTTACTTTGATCTTATGGCGGAACCAAAGCTCACAAAAAACCTTCATAATCAGTGTTTTTGCCATAATCGGTGCTTTTATAATATTTGGCGTTAATCACACAGGCCCAATTCTTTATCTTGCTGGGTACACCTTAGTCCTTGTTCTGCTGGCTTTCATTGTGCAATTGTTCTGGGAGAGTAATCGGTTGACCCCTGGTCAATGGAACTTTAATCGTGAAGCTAAAGAATATCTTAGAAAGAACGTTAATTTTGCAGACCCGCTCCTGTTTCCTGGATACCACGAGGTTAAACATGTGGGCTCAGGAGGTATGGCTAATGTGTATCGCGCGTTTAGGGATTCAGACGGACAGGTTGTAGCTCTCAAGATACCTGTCGGTCGGTACGGGAAAGATGAAGATTATCTACGCCGTTTTCACCGTGAGGCTGAGGTGGTTGGATATCTTGACCACAACAACATTGTTAAGACCTTTAAACACGGCGTGATTGGAGTTAAGCACTATGTTGAAATGGAGTTCATTGAAGGTCGTAGCCTTGACGCCTACATTGAGTCAAAAGAGCTTAATGTAGGAACGGCTATTGAAATTACTAAGCTCTTAATATCTGCCCTCAATCATATTCACGGGGCTGGTGTGATTCATCGCGATATCAAACCTTCCAACATTATGATTAAGGAAGGTGGGTTTGTGGGAGAACCGTCTCGCGTGAACTCAGATGCAGTGAAACTCATGGACTTTGGTATTGCTGGTGGTAAGGATGTTACATCTAGAGGTTTTGATGGCCAACGTGGTGGTACTCCTATCTATATGTCGCCAGAACAGGCTAGGGGATTGGAGATTGATCACCGGAGTGATATCTACAGCTTGGGCTTAGTCTTATATGAAATGCTAACTAATCAAACAGCCTTTGGGGGCATCTCCGAGGTGACAGGTCATCAGCAGGGTTTTCAGGTTCCGCCCTCGCCACGACAAGTAAATTACTGTATCTCTGGAATCCTGGATCATCTTGTAATGCGCATGATCGCTAAAGATCCAAACGAACGTCCTGCCCTACGAGAGATTCAGGATACTTTGCTTCGTGATGATGTCCAAGACGTACTTAGAGCTGATCTGACAAGCCAGCTTGTCCTTATTGTGAGTAGTCATCAGGGAGTAGTGCGCATTCTTGACTCTCAGGGGGAGCCTTATAAGACGTTAGGGGATATAGGGGTAGGCCCAAGATCATTTACCACGACTCCAATGTCGGTTTCGGTAGATAGCAATGGAAATTACTTTCTAGCTGTTCCAGGGGATAGGTTAGGTAGTGACAGGCATCATATGATTCATAAGCTTGCTCCTGATGGGACGTTATTAGATGCTTTTGGTGTTTATGGAATGAGTTCAGGAGAGTTGCTTCAGCCTGTAGCTACAGCTGTTATTCCTGACGATAGTGTGCTTGTGCTTGATTCTGAGACCCACTTAGTACAAAGATTTTCTCACGATGGCGAGCACCTTTCTAGTTTTGGAGGGCGCGGTACGGGTAACGGTTTGTTCAATAATCCGAGGGATCTCTGTGTTGGGCCTGATGGCTCCGTTTACGTTCTTGATTATGGCAATCGCCAAATTCAGGAATTCACCGTGGATGGAATCTACGAGACTAGATGGGCCTTCTTTGTTGACTCTGAGCAGGATAGGACCCGTTTGCTAGACGGTCTAACTGTTGATAAAAGTGGCAACCTCTACGTGTCAGATGTTATGGGAGGTAGGGTCCGTCTTATTTCTCCGGAAGGTAAGGTAGTGCGTTCTTATCCCATAGAGTCCGTAGATGGTGATCCAAAAGACACCCTCATTGATTTGGGTGTTGATGTGAACGGAATCCTTTATGCAGTTCGACGTGGCGGACATTTAATTCGCAAATTAGGCCGCGATAGCAAGTTATTGGACTCTATTGAAGTGTACTCTCCCGTTATGAATATGATCGTTAATGCCCAGTAATTTGAGGGTTTATTTTACACTTCAGCATGCGGGACTTTTGTTGTAGTGGCCGTTACGGAGTTAGCCGAGACCAGGGATCGCTTTAATAATTATTTCGAAGATTTGGAAGACAAGAGTCATTAAGGCTCGGGTAACACCAAGAACGTTCATCAATAAAAAGAAGACTATGAATCCCAGGAGTCCGAACCGGCCTACCCAACCCATAAATCGCATCATGGTTGGATTACCGATCGCGATTTGTGCGAATCCGCCGTCTAACGGGTATAGAGGGAATAGGTTGATAATGCCGTGGAGTGTAGCTATTTGAGCAGCGATAAGGAAGGAACGGTGTAGGGAAGCGTTTTCAAATGAAAACAGGAAGATAAAAGCTAACAAAGCACATGCGAAGGCCACAATGATGTAGGCCATTGGCCCTGCATACCAAACCAGTGCTTCCTGACTTCCCCTGCCTCGGAAACTCTGAGAATTCAGGTTAATTTGGTTCGGCCAACCGAAACCCAAAAGGACAAAAAACATTAACCCCATAGGGTTAATGTGCTGCTGGGGTTCGAACGAAAGAAATCCATGCATACGAGGTGTAGGGTCCCCATACCTAGAGGCTGCCCAGGTTTGAAAAACGTTGTGGAACATAAACGCAAAAACCATGACCACTAATATGATGACGAAAGTAGTCAAGTCAGAAACCAAGTACCCTAATAAACCAAAGCTCAACGTTAACTCCTATCAAGGGCAATCCAGAAATCCGATAGCATCCGGAGGCTCTTGGTGACCATTGTTTATCCGGTCCGCGAGGTCAGTAAGGCGACCTCAGTAGACGACGTTTAAGAGTCTACCAAGTAGTTAGCTACTTGGTAGCATTCCTGAATCACGTCGGCAGCTGGATACCGGATGTGAAACGGCTGCTGAGGATCTAGTTTTAGGCTAGCAATGAGCACGAATTTTTCCCGCCTTCGTATAAACCCGAAAGAAAACTTCTTTCGGGTTTATACGAATCCTTTAGGGTAATATCTAAGTCACTAAACTCCAAAAACAAAATTACCGTTCCGGATTAAGGCAAGGGCCTCAGGCACTTCTCGGTTATTGAGGTGGTCGTGGCAAAGTTTTATCGTCAACTTGATTAAGGAACGCTACCAATAATTTAGCTGTCGCCTCAATGTCCTTAAGGTCTGCCACTTCGTTAGGCGAGTGCATGTAGCGGATTGGTGGTGACACCACCACTGTAGGAATCCCTCCCCGGGAGCTAGCCAGGAAATCCGCATCGGTTCCGGTGCGTCGTGGATTAGCACCCAAGGTATAAGATATGGCTTCAGTAGAAGCTACCTCAATAAGATTCTCAAGAAGGCCATGGTGAACATAGGAGCCAACAGAAAGTTCTGGTCCAGACCCTAATCCTCTTTCCCCAGCCTGTCGCTTGTCCACTCCCGGCGTGTCAGTTGCGTGGGTGCCGTCGATAACTACGGCGAGATCGGGTGCTAGAGAAAACGCTGCTGAACGAGCGCCAATCCCCCCGATTTCCTCCTGTACAGTTGCAACGGCTACTCTTTTGCAAGAATCGTCAACAGCCATGGCGCAAGTCTCCAGAGCCAAGAACGCGCCGACACGATTATCTAGAGCTTTAGAGCTTATACGCGAGTCTCTGAGTCGGGTAAAAGGTTGTTCTAGCACAATGAAATCCCCAGTTCGGACGAGGCCTTCTAAATCTTCCCGGGCATTAGCGCCAACATCTACCCAAAGATCTTTTGCTTCAATAGATTTGGTTGCATCTTTCCGAAGGAGGTGGATTGCATTCCGGCCAATGACTCCTATTAATTCGCCGCCATGGCCTACCACTCGGACTCGTTGTCCGACCAGTTGCTGAATATCCCAGCCACCTACTTCCTGCACGAAAAGGAGGCCCCCCTCATCAATGTGGCTCACCATGAGGCCGATCTCGTCAATGTGGCCTGCAACCATCACAGTCGGCGCCGAATCTGGTCCAAAAGCAGCGTAAACGTTGCCGTAACTGTCGGTGGAAACTATTGCCCCAAGTTCATCCGCACGTTCATGCCAAACTTGAGCTGGCCTACTTTCGTAGCTACTTGTTCCAGGAGCAGCCAAAAGGTTTTCCAAGAACTGTATATTTAATTCCATACCAAAGTTTAACCGAATTAATAAGCTCGGTTACAGTACTAATATGGGTTTTCGAGGGCTCTTAGTGATTCTGTGCAGGATGCTTTATGTCTCTTAATCTGCTGTTGTTATGTGTTGAACAGCCTTTGCAGCGTGTACTATTCCATTCTCAATGAAAACGTCACTAGTACGCATACCGTAGCCGGCAGAACCAACTACGTAAAGTCCTGGAACTGTAGTCTCAAAGTTATCAGTGAGAGTAACAGCGTAGGTGACTGGGTCGTAGCTAGCTCCGGGTTGGTTCAACAATTCAGGAGAGGCGAAATACCCAGTAAGCACAAACGTCTGGTCGGTTGCTATGTGGATTGTGGCGCCATCTTTTTCCGCCACGAGTTCCCTTGATTGAATCTCACGAACTACGGTATCAAAATGGACCGCGATTGATCCTTCTTTAACTCGATTCTCAAGATTCGGTCGGATCCAGTATTTAAGACTCGATCTAAAGTCCGAACCTCGGTGTACAATTGTGACTTTTGCACCACCGTGAAATAGGTCCAGAGCTGCATCAGCAGCACTACTACCAGCTCCTATGATAGTGATGTTTCTGTTGTAGAAAGGATGAGCTTCAGTATAAAAATGACTAACGTTTTTCCTGTCTTCACCTGGTACGCCTAGAAGCTTGGGATTGTCAAAATAGCCTGTCGCGAGAACGACTTTCCTAGCAGAAATCACCTCTGTAGAAGATTTTCCAGCCTTGACCCGGATTGCGAATTGTCCTTCCTGTCTTTCAATCCCAGTGACCTCTGTATGAGTATGGATATTCAAAGCCTCATTCTGAACTACTTTCCGGTAGTAATCTAGGGCTTCTTTGCGAGTGGGTTTATCCGTCGAAGTGATAAGAGGATGGCCGCCAATTTCAAGTCTTTCAGAGGTAGTAAAGAAAGTAATGTAAGTTGGGTAGCCTCTGATTGCTTCAACAATACTGCCCTTTTCAACGACTAAGTAATTAAGGCCAGCACGTTTAGCTAAAATAGCTACTTCAAGCCCAATAGGGCCAGCGCCAATAATGACAAGATCAAACATCGACAACAGATTAACAGAATGACCTGTACTCCGAGGTTACAAACAAGCCTACTATTGGCTTAATTGAGCCTACTAGGGCAAAGTTCCTTGATTTGGCAGGATATGCAAGATGGGGATCGAGCGTGACAAATTTGGCGACCGTGAAGAATTAATGCATGGTGTAAAAAAATCCAGGTCTTCTTCGGGAAAAGACGTTCCAAGTCAGCTTCTACAGCATCGGGATTGTCCTTGCTAGAGAAGCGTAATCGTCTTGCTAGCCGTCCAACGTGAGTGTCTACAGCTATTGCGGGCCTACCAAAAGCTGTAGCAAGTACCACATTAGCTGTTTTACGGCCTACACCAGGCAGTCCGAGGAGGGAATCAAAGTCATTCGGTACCGTTCCCCCAAAGTTGTCACATAAAATCCTCGACGTACGGACGATATTCTTCGCTTTGGTTCTATAAAGCCCGATAGTACGGATATGATTCATAACTTCACTTGGTTCAGCAGTTGAGAGACTAGGAGCATCGGGATAGGCGTTAAAGAGCGACGGGGTGGCTGCATTGACGCTTTTGTCCGTTGCTTGAGCAGACAAGATGGTTGCTATAAGTAGTTCGAACGGGGATTGATGAACAAGTTCCGTAGTGGCGGTTGGATATGCCGCCACAAGTTCATGAAGCACCGCCGTCGCCCTTTCAGATTTGTGAGCAGCTGATTCCCGTGGCATAATCTTAGTTTACTCGCCAGGGTTATTATTTGGTTCGAAGAGGGTCTTTAGAGGCAGAACAACACACCGCCAATCTAACGGATTCTAGCCGTCGCTTTGAAAATTCAATCTCTTGATGGTGCGTTTATTGGTCTAGGGTGTAAGTTGTGGAAAGACGGTCCCACCAGGGTATTGCATAATTATCGAGGGCCTCATTTAGGCCAGTTACGTTCCCAATTCCCTCACCTCTAAGCCATTCTGATAGGTGGTTCTCTCCTTCGGATGTAAAATGTGGGATACCTTCTTTCCAGGTGGCTCTGCCACAAAGAACCCCAGAGAATGGGACGTGAGCTTTACCAACTATCTCTACAGATGCACGGAATACGCTCATATCGACACCGGCAGAAAGGTATATGAACGGTTGTTCTACCTCGTTTGCGGCATCAAGAGCATGTCCTTGGGCATCGGTTATGTCATAAGCAACTTCGGTAGTGGCTCCTAGGCCCTCTGTATATGCTGCAAGGAAAGGAAACTCTACTTTTAGCACATCAACCTGGTAACTAGATGTTCCAAACTCCTGCATGGTTTTCCGGACGAGACTTGGTTTTTGTTTAGCAAGCTCTAATCCTTCTACCCCATCCTTATAGGTCACGGGTTCCAAGAAAAACGGTAGCCCAACAGACGCGCATTCGGTCCCAACGCGCTCCACAAGAACATGCTTCTCATCATTGCCAGCTGCCTCTGGATCGTAGTACAACAGCAGCTTAACGCCGCTGGCCCCAGCTTTTGCTAGACGACGCACATTCCATTTCGGTAGGAGCGAAGGCATACGGTTGCCTTTGGTGTTGTCGTAACCACTTGCTTCATAGGCGAGGATTAATCCAGTGGTTTCGTGCTTTTTTTGGATAGCGGCGAGTCCATATTCTGGGTCCAAAAGGACTGCTGAAGTTAGGGGGGAAAGTGTCTGAACCACAAGTTGCTTAAATGTGACTATGTCGTCATCGGTGATATCGCGGTCGCCTAGACTTTTAGCGATAGAAGATTTAAGAGAACCACGTTGATCAATTGCTAGGGCTGCAATTATTCCTTTTTTGTTCGATAAGGTTTTAAGATTATGAAGTTTATCCCGGATGCTACTCTGCATACTTAATTAAAGGTCCTTTCCTTCGAACTAGTCGTTAGGTATCTGGACTACCTGACCTCAGTAGCTCGAGGTAGTCCCCAATTAATGGCAGCACTTGCTAACAGACAAGCACTTTACCAGTTGAGCATTTCGTAAGCCTTTAATTCTCTAAACCTGACCAGGCCCAAAATCCAGGGCTAGACTTCTCGCACATAAAGCTGAACCTATGGAAATATAGAGAGAGGAGAGCTTTATGTACTGTCACCACCTACCAAGAAAAACAATAATGTGGGTCGACTCAGGGGAATGCTTGCTTGGAAAACTACTGTGAAGTTAGCGGTATGTATTTGGGCTTTAGGAGAGGCCACTGAAGTTACCCTGCAAAATGTTGCCCAACTCGGGTTTAAATGGATTGATGTGCAACCGCATATGCTTAGTGGCGAAGCAGAACGTGGGTTTTGTTCCGCATCTGGATTAAGAGTGAGTTGTATCGGTGGTTCTTTTGGGCTACCTAATAGTGTGTCGCTCGATGCTGAAAATGGTGATGCCAGAGGAACAGCAATAAGGCATGTTGAAGGAGTAATAAGGCATGCTGCTCTACTAGACGCTGAAAGTGTTTACGTGATTCCTCCCGTTGTCGGGTCTAAAGACTCCCTTCTTCGTTACAGCCAGTCACTAGAACAACTGGCTACCTTCGCTCATAACAAGGGCATCTCGCTATGCATTGAGCACTTTCCTGGACTAGCGCTGCCTACGGCTGAAGGTACTATAGATTTGATTCGAAGTATCGGCCATCCTGCGCTCAAGCTCCTCTTCGATATTGGCCACGCTCTGCTTTCAAATGAAGATCCAGAGAGAATAATAGAGCAAGCGGGCAGGAACCTGGGTTATGTCCACCTTGATGATAACGATGGAGAGGATGACCTCCATCTTCCTCTCTTGCAAGGAAAATTAACAGAAGACACCCTCGTCAGGACCTTTGGCGCGTTAGAGAGAATATCTTATGACGGAGTTATTAGCCTAGAGCTTAGTCCAGCCCAACCGGAAGTGGAAGTTGGTTTGAGCCAGAGTCGCGATATTGTAATCCGTGCCGCTTGGGAGAACTTAGGAAAAGAAAGCCAGGTATAGGGGAGAGGTGGGGAATGGATTCGGGTAAACCCCGATGGCGCGACGGATTCGCCCAAAGTTATAAAACTAGATGTGGGGGTTGATACTCTCTAACGTGTATGGCAAATAACTGTCCTCTTAATATGCGAGAATCAATGTAATTAGAGGAGGTTCACAACATGGCAAAGGAAACTGTGAGGGCATGCTTGATTGGTTCTGGTGGAATGGCACGTGGACACCTCCGGACAATACTTAACCGCCCTAACGGAACTGAATTTGTAGTCATTTCCGAACCATCCGATGAGGCTTATGCGGCTGCCAGTAAATTGTTCGAAGAAGCAGGCTTGTTGGTACCGCCAAATGAACCCGATCTTGAGAAACTGTTGGTAAATAACACCATGGATCTTGATGCGGCTTTCATTGTGACGCCACATGTTCTTCATTTTGAGCAGGCGCAAGCCTGTTTAGAAGCTGGGCTAGATGTTCTTCTAGAGAAGCCAATGGTGATGAACGCATTCGAAGCGGCTGAACTGATCAAAACTCGAGACGAGACCGGTAACCTCTTGGTCGTTTCGTTTAACGGCAGTTTATCGCCTGAGATTCGTAAGGGAGTCGAATTATTACGGTCCGGCTCGCTAGGACAAATATTGAACGTATCCGCTAATGTCTGGCAAAATTGGCGTGAGGGTACTACAGGGCTATGGAGACAAGTACCTGAGATTTCAGGTGGTGGTTTCCTTTTCGACACTGGTGCTCACATGCTCAACACAGTTACTGATCTTCTTGGTGAGGATTTCGCAGAGGTTGCCGCTTGGCTTGATAATCGAGGAGCTCCGGTCGATATTGCGGGCACAATCATGGCGCGCTCCGTATCGGGAGTTCTGGTCACAATGAATGGGTGTGGTGAAGGGATCACTGCTGTTGAATCTGATGTTCACGTTTTTTGCAAGGAAGCGGTCCTGCGTACGGGAGTTTGGGGTAGGTTTCTTGAGCTGCAAAGGGAGGGTGAAACGGATTTTTCTCCTGTCGAAACTGCTCCCTCCCAAGGACAATGGGATCAATTTCTTAAAGTGCGCGAAGGCAGCATGAAGAATCCCTGCCCGCCTGAGGTGGGCTTACGAATGGCTCGCCTTTGGGATGCAGTAAAAACTTCAGCGATGAATGGCGGGGTCCCAACTAGCGTGGAGCAGGGGTGACCACAACTAGAGCTAAAGGGTCGCTTCAGGTGACACCCTCCAGTTAGGAAGGTGCTTCGAGCTTCTTAGCACGTCCCGAAAAGCTCCCTAAAGGACACCCATTAGCTTGCAGTATTAGTGAAGCTATTGGGGGTTAATTGTCTGCCTCAGAAGGACCTATTTTTAGGCTAGTTCCAGAGCAATTTCCATCATTGCTGTGTAACTACGTTCTCGCACGTCTGATGAATCCTCTACCTGGCTCACCAAGCTATCACTTACGGTCAAAATAGTTAGTGCTTCCACGGCGAATTTAGCAGCCAGCGTATACAGCGCTGTTGTTTCCATCTCAACAGCAAGGACACCGTGCTTCGCGTAATGCTTCCATGACTCTAGAGCATCGTAGAACACGTCACTCGTAAAAACGCTACCAACATGTACGGGAATTCCCCTAGATACAGCAGTGTCATAGGCTTGCCTCAGCAGCCGAAAGCTGGCGCTGGGAGCAAAGTCCTGGCCTCCAAACGTTTGGCGATTGATATGTGAGTTTGTGGAGGCAGTCATGGCAAGGATAATCTCACGAAGTCCCAACTCGGGTTGTAACGCACCGCAAGTCCCCACGCGAATGAGGTTTTGCACCCCGAATTCATTGATTAACTCATGAACATAGATTGAGATTGATGGGACACCCATACCTGTTCCTTGAACCGAAACTGTTTTACCGTTATACGTACCGGTGTACCCGAGCATGCCACGTACGTTGTTGTAACAGACAAGATCTTCGAGATAGGTCTCTGCTATGTATTTAGCTCGAAGGGGATCGCCAGGTAGAAGTATGGTCTTAGCGATATCGCCTGGTTCTGCGCCAATATGAATGGTCATGCTTCCTCCTGATAAATCTTAGCCGGGGCCCAACAACATTTCTTAGAAGAAAAATTATTGGTATGCCCGTAACCGTGATAAGAATTAGGTACCAACCTCACAATCGTACAAAATTGTCGCTTATTGTTCGAATTAAACTTTAACAATCTAAACGTGGCGCATTATGGCCTACCAGCGAAGTAATAAAAAGTTAAAGCAGGACCAAGAGATGAAGTTTACAAAACCATGATTAACACATGTGTTTTGAAGATCGGTTTTGTTTGGTTCAATAAATATTATTAGAGGAATCTTTTTGGTCATTGATAGTTGTTCCATTGCGCACGGCGGTGGTGACCTTGCGGGCTTGCGTGCCAAGGTAACCAAGGTCATTCTGTACTGTTACCAACTGACAACCTTTCTTGATCATAGAGAGGGCATATGAATCGCTGCCACAGTGGATACCGACAACCTTTTCGTGCTGACGGGTAACTCTTATAATCGAATCAATTGCCTCGGCTGCGGGGCCCTCGGTCCAGTCGGCACCTGGTCCCCCCCCGAGCGACAAACTCAAATCGTTAGGACCAATATAGACACCGTCTAGTCCAGGCGTACTTAGGATTTCAGATAGGTTTGTTAGGCCTGGTGTAGTTTCAATCATTGCGAAGACAAGCATCTCCTCGTTAGCGTCAGGTCCATAGTCAGCACCTCCGTAAAAGCGAGCCCGATTCGGACCTAAGCTTCGTTTCCCTGCAGGTGGGTAACGGCAGGCATTCACTAGCTCTTCAGCTTCAACGCCGTTATTTATCATTGGACAAATAACGCCATACGCGCCGGCGTCAAGCATTCGCATTATCGTGCTTGGTTCATTCCAAGGAGCTCGGAATAACGGAGTTACCTCGGTGGTAGAAATAGCCTGAAGCATCGGAATTGCAGCTTCGAAGCTTACTGGTCCATGTTGCATGTCAATTGTAAGGCTGTCGAAACCCGCGTGACTCATGGCTTCGGCTGAGATGGAAGAGGGGATAGCGAGCCAACCATTGACAGCGGCTTCCCCACGGGCAAAAAGAGCTTTCAAAGTGTTTGGGCGCATGCACCACTTTAAACCGCTGGCGGGCTATCTGAAAGGGGGGGTATGTGGTAGTCAATGATGTAATGGTAGCGGGACTAGTGCAAGTGGGTTTAACCTTTAACTTGTTTTACGCGCTGGAGACATGATTAACAAAAAATACCAAACTATCCGACCTAATAGCAGTTAATTCGACCGGGTATTATCTTGGACGGGTGCCATTATCGTTTCTGTACTGCAAATGACATCTTCAGGCATAGAGCCATTTAATTTGAGATAGTTCTTGCGTTACTACTGTACCCACCATGGCCTAATTGAGTTCAGGACCGGGAAGGTTATTTGATTCAATAGGAGCTGCGTCTCCCGAATATTCAGGGATTAAGAATTGTGTTAGCTCTCGAGTCTTTTTTGCCCACAAAACGGTCTCTGGGGACCTAGAAAATTTCAAGGCTATCATCGCCTGTATCTCTTCTGGGAGATCTACCCAGGTTGGCCAATACCAGAGTGTTAACACTGTACGTCGCTCAGAGGAATTATTTGCGTTAGCTGAATGAAGTAGGCGAGCGTCACCAATAATTACATCACCAGCTCGGACCGGGACGTCAAGTTCACCCTGTGCTCGTTTTAGGGCTGGATGGTCTAGATTATCGGCCCGCATTACTTCGTCCTTCTCGTGGGCTCCTCTATCCAAGTCATGCAACGCATGACGTTTGCGGTGTGATCCGGGAATGACGCGTAGACAACCTTTCTCAGAATTGGTATCGACCAGGTAGTACATCAAAAAGTACATTTGTGGCTGATTAGTGTATCCGATAGGATGTCCCCACAAGTGACTATCCTGGTGCCAGTAAAGTGGTGGTGCGTACGGTGGTTTACTGATGATGAAACCACTCCAGAATTTTGGGTGCTCAAATCCGAGATTCGAAAAGACCCTTAAGGCTCTTGGGTCAGCGACAAGTTCAGTAAATGCTGTGTCTGGGAATTTCCACAATGAGATGAGGCTTCCCTGGGCACGATGGGTCTTAAAGTGCTTGGGATCCTCTTGAGAAACAGCCAAATCGCTGGCTTTGTTTAACTTGGTAACGGTCCGGGGGTCCAAGACTCCTTCAAATACGCAGAACCCCTCACGGGTGAGCTGTTCCCTTTTCTCGTTTCTGTTGATAGTCATGTTCGGCTGATTGTACCGAAAAGTAAATTACTGGGGTATCCGGTGTGGACTTCCCCAGTACCGTGTCAATGACTTATTCTAATTGGAAGTGAGTCTTGGCGGTAGCATTCTAGAAGAGCTTGTGTTCAATATCGAATGTAGGACTCCTGGTAGAGGAGACGAACGGCTGTAGGTACCCCTCTACTTGGCGTCACTAGGGGTATAGGGTGTTTCCCGTGGTGGGTCGTATAGGACTTGAACCTATAACCCGCTGATTAAGAGTCAGCTGCTCTGCCAATTGAGCTAACGACCCGAACGAATTCGGAGTATACAGGATACACGTAAACGATAGCGAATTTAAATAGCTCGGTATTTCAATATCTACCAATTGTAAAAGCACCCGAATTAATGCTCATAGAGTGGTTCTATTGGGAATTCTGGGTTGGCTCCATCTCTTGGAGGGCGACGGGTTGGGATTAGGTCGCCGCGAAAAGAAAATACCCTCCCATTGAAAAGTTCTAACTCAAGCCGAACGACTTGACCGGCGAGAGATCCGATGGAGTTACCCCCATTCCAGATAGGCTCCCAAGTGAGATTGTCGCCTGTGAAAGCAATGCAGTCACTAAATTTGTAGCCATCGAGGGGTTCACCGCTTACTGATGAAACCTGCACACGAGCAGAACCATGCGGCACATGAATGTTGATTGAGAGTAGGGAACCAGTTATTTGGAGTAAACGGGTCGTTAGCCAACCAGGTCCCCCGAGAGATTCTAGATAGTTAAAGCCGTCCTTACGAAGCTCATGTAGAAGAAGTCGTCCCTCCCCCCGTTCTGGTTCAGAAAGAACTTGGGCATGCTCACCTTCCGAGGCGCTCGAATAGATCCGAATTTTGTTGTCGTCAGTGTGGACGATGCTGGATGGATATATGCACCCATAACCCGGCTCGCCGGGTTGAGAAGCTTGAGGGAGGAATGGTTGTCGCTGACATCGTTGAAAATGCCAGCCGTTATAACTGTAGGCGAGCTGGCAATCCACTTTACCGTGAATGAATTTACTGCCAGAATTCACTACCGGTGTAGTGTGGTAAATCCACAGTAAACCGATAAACATATGAGCGTACGGGAACACTGGCATTCCGTATACTTGAGCCGCTGGACTGTCTTGACTATCGGGCCGAATAGCAACCTCAGGATCTGAAAATTCAATCCAATCACGAGTCTCATAAACAGAGATGCGACGGTCACCAGCACGCGGCCTGGCCGCAATTACGTAACTTTTACGTATGTGATTCCAGAAGCCACTAACAGCTGGATCGATACCTGTCGGGTGCCAGTTGCGGTCCTTGGTTAACTTCCAATTGAGGCCGTCAGATGACACAAACAACGGAGCTGCAAGCTGATTCTTATCACGGGTTTGCACGAACGCTTTGAGACGTTCTTCAGGATTGGTGGTTTGTGAATCATAGAAGCAAGGTCCCCACTCACCAAATCCGTCTAGGGGTAGAACTTGATTGGGCCTAACACGATTTGTTAACGGACTACGAGAGTCAAGTTCAGGGGTTTCCCAATGCACTCCATCTTGGCTCTCCAAAAGAACAGCTAAATGTTGAAGATTGCGACCTGTGGGTAGCTCAGATCGTCTCAGTTGTCCCTGATAAAGACATCGCCAGATACCTGTTTCTTTGTCACGGAACACACTTGGGTACCCCCAACTTGGGTCTAGGCTAGGATCCCGATAATCTCCCTCAATAATCTGCGTGGGCTGACCTATCCGTCTAGCCAGGTTTTCGCGTCGATCTAGGTATTGATCATCAAAGAACAAAAGAGCCCACTTATCATTCATAAGCTGTAACATAGCAAAATTGTCTTGCAGCAAGTCATTAGGCACAAGCGTGCTTCTTAGAGGAAAACAATTAGTAGTCGTAGGCTGGAAAGTAGTGCCGGAGATTGATAAGAGAAAAATTGCGTTATGAAAAACGGGATTATTAGGCTGAGTTTGTCGAATTCGACATCCGCTGCATCGCTAATGTGTAATTGGGAAAAAAAATACGTCAAAACACATTGTAAGAAACGAGTTATTAGTTACTGCATGAGCCTAGGGGAGAGGTTTTGGCGGGCCCGAGAGGATTCGAACCCCTGGCCTTCTGATCCGTAGTCAGACGCTCTATCCAGCTGAGCTACGGGCCCACACTTTAGTTTGTGTAACCCTTAACCAACTTCCAGGTAATTAGGGTCATAGCAGTTGGCGGAGAGGGAGGGATTCGAACCCTCGATAGAGGTTGTGCCCCTATACTCCCTTAGCAGGGGAGCGCCTTCAGCCGCTCGGCCACCTCTCCCAACCGTATTTGCTGACCGGAAAATGTGGCGGAGGGTGAGGGATTCGAACCCCCGATAGGGCGGAAACCCTATAACGGTTTTCAAGACCGTCGCCTTCAACCACTCGGCCAACCCTCCGGTCGGCGTTCGCAAGTATACAGACCGTATCGGCTTTGTGTCAACGAGTTTTTCGGTGTCCAGGAATTTGATCGGGAGTCTGATCAGCAGCCCAAATCACTTGTTGGCACAGGCCTCTGAGGGCAGCAATCTCCCGAGTATCGAGCTGCGCCCGGTCAAACACGCGTCGGAAGAGATGATCAGCACTTCGTTCTCGTATGTTATCGGTATAGCCTATGTGGTGAAGGGCCTTAAGAAGGTGTTTATATAACGCCTCGTGATCTTCGCGAGGCGCCAATTGTCGAGATTCGAGCGAGGTGGTTGCAGATGTTTGCTTCGCCCGGAACCACTCATAAGCCATTAAGCCGACGGCTTGGGCGAGGTTAAGTGAAGCGTACTCAGCAGTCGGGATTCTGACCAGAGCTTGACAGTAGTCAAGTTCTTCGTTTGAGAGGCCAAAATCCTCGGGCCCAAACACAATAGCCCCCCCGTCTTCAGGTAAGAATTCAGGTAGCCCTCCAGGTGTGAATTCCATTAACGCCTCTGAGGCGCGCGGCCTCGCAGATGTGCCTATGACTCTCGTGCAGCCGCTAAGTGCTTCATCAATCGAACTACAGATGACTGCGCGATCTAGGACATCGACTGCGTGGGATGCTAGGCGGTATCCGTTCGGTTGTAGGTCACAACGAGGTGCAACCAAATGCAGGTCGTATAGTCCGAAGTTTTTCATCGCTCTAGCGGCACTTCCAATGTTTTTAGCCTCTTTGGTCCTAACGAGAACTATACGGGGTGCCATGTCTCCAAGATACCCTGGTTATTCAACGCAGTCCTCGAGATACCGTGCTAGCCTTAGTAGTCATGAGAAGAGAGTCGTTAGAAACTGAGCTAAATGACTCCCGAGTTCCTTCGGGTCAAAGTGTTACAGACAATTTTCCCGTTCTCACTTACGGACCGACACCAAGTCTGGATAAGGATAATATAGAGATAAAGATTACGGGACTTGTAGCTCCTAAGGTATTCGGATGGGAGCAAATAAAAGAGCTTCCGCAGACAACTATATGCAAAGACTTCCACTGTGTTACTCATTGGTCTAAGCTCGATGTCAGCTGGACTGGGACTCTTACTCGGGACCTGTTAACTTACCTGGAGATAGCTGAAGAAGCTACTCATGTGATGCTTCACTGTTATGGCGGGTATACAACTAATCTTTCGCTTGAGGATTTTTTCGGTGAAGGCTGCATGTTGGCTCATGCGCTTGAAGGACAAGATATTCCTAGTGAACACGGAGGGCCGTTGCGAGTAATCATTCCACACCTCTATGCGTGGAAGAGCGCAAAGTGGCTTTCTGGCATTGAGTTTATGGCAAAAGATAAGCCGGGATTCTGGGAAAGGAACGGCTATCATATGAGGGGAGATCCATTCCAAGAGGAACGTTTCAGCTAATCATATTTCAGCCCTATATAATTAATCCCAAAGAAACAACAGTAATTACTGCATTGCAAATAGGCCAGACACCGTTTGTTAAGAAGTCTGTTGAAGGTTGCGTATCTGTTTCGCAAGACGAGATTTCTTGCGCGCAGCAGTATTTTTATGGAGCGTAGACGTTTTCTGGGCTTTGTCGATTAGCCCTTGGGCTACCTTCGCAAATTTTGTAGCTGCTTCGGCGTCACCTGATTCTGCTGCCTCAACGGCTTTCTTAGAAAAGGTACGGATCATGGTTTTTTGGGACCGATGAATGGTACGGCGCCGCTCTGATTGCCGATGGTACTTCATTGCTGACAAATTTCTAGCCATCATTCTCCTCTAAAACCTGCATAGGCTGCCGGGATTACAAAAAAACTAGCAAATGTCTTTAGCTAGTACCCAGCGTTTGGATCCTAGCACATTGGGAAACGGCTTAGCAATCGTGCCGAATAACACTGCAGATCCAATTGTGGTATGGGGTAAATCCTACCAGGGTTAGATCTTGGTAGCCTCATCGCAATAGACTTGCAAGGTATTGAGCTTTTCGAGAATGACAATGAAGTGGAATGCTAAATTTTGTCACGACAATACGTTCGTCGAGGGTATAATAAATGTTGCATATTAGGCGTGGTTGGTAAAACCCTAGTCAATTACATTCATAATATTGGGATGAAATCAGGACGCGCCCTTGGGGATTTAACGACCACTTCATGTAACTGGTCGGAGTTAATGACGTTGTTAAGCTCATATTTGCTTGGCAGCATTTCTTACAGCGTTAGCTATTTGCGATGCTACGTCGTGAACAACTGGTTCGTTAGGACCCTCGACCATCACGCGGACAAGTGGTTCGGTACCACTGGGCCGCAAACTAACTCGCCCTGCTTCCCCAAGTCGCTCTACCGCCTGTTTAACTGCCGCCTCGACCACTTCATGGGTAGGAAGTTTTATTTTGTGCTGCGATTTAACCTCAACGTTTAAAAGGGTTTGGGGATAGGTTGGAATTTCGTCCATCCAGGCTTCTAGAGAGATGCCAGATTTCCGAACCGCCGCCAGAGTCTGCAGTGCGGTGAGAACGCCGTCGCCGGTTGGGGCTAGATCTAGGAATAAAATGTGACCTGACTGTTCGCCCCCGAGGTGCAATCCTTGTTTCGATAATTCCTCAAATACGTGGCGATCCCCGACTTGCGTGCGAATGACGTCTATGCCTTGGTCGGCAAGGTAATTTTCTATTCCTAGGTTGGTCATTACGGTACCTACGACCGCTTTTTCGCCTCGCGAGATAGCGTTGATAGCTAACATGTGATCCCCAGTGACGAGTCGGCCATTTCGATCAACCATTAGGACTCTATCGGCATCACCGTCGAAAGTCACCCCGACCTCGAGAGCGTCTTCGGTCACTCGACTAAGGATGGCTTGTGGGTGGGTGGAGCCGCACTCGGCATTGATGTTCTGTCCATTAGGTTGATCGTTTTCAATGACAAGGCGAGCGCCAATTTCTCTAAAAACATACGGAGCAATGCGTGAAGCAGATCCGTTAGCGCAATCAAGTCCTACTTTTAGCCCATCTAAGTAAGGGGCATTAGTAAGTAAGAATCGAAGGTATTCGCCATCTTCGTAACGATACCGGTCAGATCGTCCAATCCTACCGTCTACCGATTTGGGGGTCGTCGCACTGAGGAAATTTTCTATCTCTATTTCAATTTCGGAACTTAATTTCTGACCAAGGTGGTCAAAGAACTTAATTCCGTTATCTGCGTAAGGGTTGTGAGAGGCGCTAATGACAATGCCTGCCGTCCCATTTAATTTCCTAGTAAGATAAGCGACTCCAGGAGTGGGCATGACTCCCAACCACAAGACGTCTGCCCCTCTGGAGGTAAGCCCAGCTGATACTGCGTGGGCAAGCATTGGGCCTGATTCACGGGTGTCCATTCCAACGAAAACACGTACCTTTTCCTGATCTTTACCTAAGGTTCTGGCAGCAGCAGCTCCTACTTGGAAGGCGAACTCTGCCGTCATGGGCTCCTGACCGGCTGTCCCACGGATACCATCTGTTCCGAAGAACTGGAGAGCCTTCATAAAAGCATTCTACTCTTTCATTAAGGTTGGAGGTTCAGGTATGAAACAACACGGATTTCTCATTTTGCATCCAACCAATTATCCGAAACCCCGACATCTACCACCAGAGGCACCTTAAGTTGAAAAGCATGCTCCATTGTGGCTTTAACCTGTTTAGAGACTTCATTGATGTTAGTTTCCGGCGCTTCAATGATCAATTCGTCATGAACTTGCAAAAGCAGGTGGGCATTTAGAGGGATAAGAGCGGGGGCAAGTTCGATCATGGCTGTTTTTATGATGTCAGCAGCAGTACCTTGGATTGGCATGTTGTAAGCAGTTCGTTCAGCGTATTCGCGAGTGTTTCGATTTGTGCTTTTGATATCTGGAATATGCCTTCTCCGACCAAGTAGGGTTTCGACGTATCCTTTGTCGCGGCAGAACGAAAGTGTTGATTCAATATATTTTTGGACACCTGGATAGCCAGTAAAATAGGTATCTATAAAGCTTTGAGCTCTATCGTAATTGATGCCTAGTTCTCTACTTAGGCGGTGGGCAGACATCCCGTAAAGAATCCCAAAGTTGATTATCTTAGCAACTCGGCGCATGGAGGGACTAACCTCGCTACTTTCAACGTTATAGATTTGAGCTGCAGTTCTGCGGTGAATATCTTCGCCATTTTGGAAAGAATTAATTAGAGCAGGATCATCAGCTATATGTGCCAAAATTCGCAGTTCAATCTGAGAGTAATCGGCTACGAGCAGTTTCCATCCAGATGCTGCTACGAACGACTTTCGTATCTTGCGTCCCACTTCAGTGCGGACAGGGATATTCTGGAGATTGGGGTTGGCACTAGAAAGTCTGCCCGTTGCTACTAAGGCTTGGTTAAAGGTTGTATGGATTCTCCCGGTTTCAGGGTGAATTAGTTTAGGCAGTCGGTCAAGGTACGTGTTCTTGAGCTTAGACAGTTCTCTGTAGGTGAGGATTTTGGGTACAACTTCGTGAGATGATATTAGTGGTTCTAAGGCACTAACGGCGGTACTGCGTTTTCCAGTAGAAGTCCGACGACCAGCTTTTAGGCCAAGCTTGTCGAATAATAGGTCAGCTAGTTGATCCCGAGAATTCAAATTGAGATCAGGATTTTCTGCAAGGTCACGCACGTACGATTCGATCTCTTTTAGCGTTATTGATATGGATGCTGAGAGGTCGTTAAGTATGGATTCGTTAACTTCGATTCCACGATATTCCATAGCAGCTAGGATCCCTTGAAGAGGCCGTTCTATAGTTTCATAAAGCTCGAGTTGTTTGCCATCGAGTTGTTGCCTAAGGATTCGGAGGAGATCCGCCGTGATTTCTGCACGTGACTTTGCGTCGTTTTTCCACTCACCTGCCCCATATCGGAGGGCTACTTTCTCAACTTGAACAGTATTGACGTCACACAGGTATGCCATTAGGAGGGGATCGTCGCCTGGCTGTGTTGGTGTCCCCACTATCCGACGCGTAAGCACCGATAGAGCTTTTGCGTCGCAAGCATCGAGTTGCTCGGCAGCCTCAAGATACTCTGTTGCAGCTGTCGGGTTAGGAGCTATCGAGACCTTCCGCTCACGAGCTAGTGCCATCTCGTCGAGGTTTGCCCACATTGGACTGGCTTCCGAGAGGACGAACCCGACTGCGCCATCGGTAAGAGGCCAAGTAATCTCTTCATAGGAGACGGTATTCAATTCTGCTAACCCAAGCTCCCGAATAATGCTGCCAAATTCGAGACGTTTTAGAATCTTCAGTAAAGGTTCGCGATTAATCTTTCGCTCTGCCCATCCATGTGGATCTATCTCGATGGGAGCATTAGTTACAATTTTCGATAGGACACGGGATTGGAGTACGTCATCGATTGAATCTCTAATCTTTGCCGCTTGGGATTGTGGTTCTACCGAGTCTAGGTTATTTAGGATAAAGTCGAGATTTTGGTATCGCTCGAGAAGCTTTTGAGCGCTCTTAGGGCCGATACCTCTCGCTCCTGGTATGTTATCGCTCGAATCTCCAGTGAGGGCTCGATAATCAGTCCACTGGTTAACAGTGACCCCATACTTCTCAAACACTTCGGTTGGTCCAAAGCGTTCAGTCTTGTCGAGTCCGCGTACACAAACTCTATCGCTGATGAGTTGATAGGCATCTCGGTCACTTGTCACGATTTCGATTAAGAATCCTAATTGTTCACAAGTCTTAGCGATTGTGCCAATTAGGTCGTCAGCTTCAAGCCCGGGCATTTCAACCTGATGAAGTCCTAGGTGACCTACGATTTCCTTGATCATTTCGATCTGTCCAGGTAGGTCGTCTGGGGTGGGTGCCCGACCTGCTTTGTAGTCCTTGTATGCTTCATGGCGGAAGGTTTTGGCTGGTGCGTCGAACGTTACTACTGTTGTAGTTTCATCTCCTCCTTCGGTAAGTATCCGCAGAAGAGATCGGACAAAACCGAATACCGCGTTGGTTGCCTGGCCCTTACTGTTAGTCAATTCTCGGATGGCGTAGTAACTCCGGAATGCAAGAGCGTGGCCGTCTATAACGATCAACGTGTTGCCGTTTGTAGAGCTTCTCTCTGCCGGGCTAGGGAATAGAGAAGTCTGAGGGTTAGTCATGGACTAAGCATACCGATACTGGGGCAGGGATTATAAGTCACCATTGTAATGGGGGCGATAATAAGGTGATAGCTAAGGCCATTAAGCCAGCACAAAAAAAGATTTGGTTTTTCGTCAACACACCTAAATCGTTAGATGCAATCATTTCCTCGGTCCTATATTATTCGGTAACTCCGGATCTTCATTTGAATCGAAGAGTGGAGGAAGTGGTTTATAAATTGCGGAATCGACATCTCTTTCAGCCAATACGAAACAGGGTCATGGTAACCACCCCGTATTGGTTTGTGGCTACAGGCTTAAGGTTGAATTCTTTTGCGATTTTGTTTAACTCATTGTGATCAAAGAATCGGATTCCTGCTGTAGAGATTAAGCTTTGAAGTAACTTACCAATGGCAGAGGTTGCTTTAGATAGATACATCACCCAAAGACACCCATCAGTCTTTAGGATACGAGAAAATTCCTGTAAGACGATTCTGGGGTTTCTCCACTCGTTTGGTGTTCCCCCACAGGCTACTATGTTGAACGTATTGTCACGGTAAGGGAGATTCTGTAGGTCAGCGCGAGTGAAGGATATTGGAATCCCATCATGCGGGCTAGTTCTTTTTGCCTCTTTTAAAAAGGGGAGGCTAAAGTCGACTGCATGGACCTCCACGTCTGCCTTAGCACTTAGGATGCGGCGGCTGTAGAGTCCTGCAGAGCATCCGGCGTCCAATATTCTTTGGCCAGACTGTAATTGTAGGAGCTGGATCATTAGGTCGAGCTCCTGTTTAGTTGAGTATCTACCGAAACTGAGGATGCTTATAGAATGCCAGCGCCACAGCTTTTCATAAAATAGTGCTACTGGTGTCCACAGGTTGATTTTAAGGGCCAAAGGTAAGTCCCCTATCTGGGGCTCAGCATCAAAAATGCCATCCTGTTCAGATAGGGGTTTTTGAAAGATGTTACAGATTCCAACCACCAGCTACCTCTAGGGTAACGCCCGTGATGTAAGAAGCTTCTTCTGAGAGTAAGAAACGGGTTGCAGACACCAGCTCCCCAAGTTTGCCAGTTCTCCCGCCAGGGATTTCCGTTACCGGCTTAGATGTACTATTTTCCATCACTCCAGGACTAATTACGTTCACAGTGATACCAGAAGCTGCCTCGGTATGCGCAAGGGCTTTGCTATATAGGATTACTCCAGTTTTAGCGATTTGATAGCCTACAATTCCGGGTCGGGCTTTTAGGTATTCAGCTCCGGCATAACCGATGTTTATTATTCGCCCGAAACCTGTTTCTCGCATCAAAGACACTGCTTGTTGACATGTATAAAACGTGGCATGCAGATTACTATTGAACATGTCATGCCAAGAATCATCATCGATTCTAGAAAGTGGTCCTCGAAAATAATTTCCAACGTTGTTGATTAGTACGTCGAGACTACCTAGCTCTTCGTGAGCTTCGTCAACTAGTTTGCGAGCCTCAGATGCCACCGTCACATCAGCTTGAAGGCTAACTACTTTTCCCCCATAAGTTTTAGCCTTCTTGGCGGTACTTTCAGCTTCCGCAGAACTATTCTGGTAATGCAACGCAACATCAAGTCCGTCTTTAGCTAGAGCAAGGAGCAGAGATTTGCCAATGCCTTTTGCCGAACCTGTGATCAGCGCTGATCTTAATTTCATGGGTCTAATCTATTTCCTGTGTGACCGTGTTCAATGAAGTAATTAATTAGGCACCGGGTTGGTTCATTAAGCTTGTACGCAAGTGCGTCGTTTGGAAAAACCCAAACATAGTCCTGAGCCTCCTCATTTAGCGTTACTTTCTCTGAGTTTGAGCAGGCAATGAAATTAAGCAAAATAAAATGGGCAGGACGATAAAAGAGCTCGCTCAAAACCATTTCCTGCGTAGGAGCCCAGCGTATGTTATTAATTTCAAGGCTAGTCTCCTCGCGTATTTCTCGCACTAGTGCCGCCCGTAGGTTCTCTCCATAATTAATTTTTCCTCCAGGCACACCCCAAGTATTCTTCCATTTATGGGTCAGGACCAGCAGCACTTTATCAGAGGGATTGACAACTAGAGCCCCGACAGTTGACAGGGGCATTTTGGCCACATTCACAGTAATACAACACTCCTGGTTTTTTGAAACCTTGTTACCAATTCTGAATGAATTGTTGTTTGAAACAAAATGTTCCCCATGAGGCATTGATCCTACCACCAGTACCATGCATTTTTACTATCACAGGGATCGTCTTTATCAATCAGTTGCTACCACCATTGCCTAACGGTACAGGTGGCCCAAAGAACAACTACAAGAGGGGTCAGAGCTATGCTTTTGGAAAAATACCAATGTTGTCTTGCTAGGAGTGTGGTTACCAGCATCTTTCAGCCCGGGATAGGGTGTTTACTCTCACACTGGTACAATAGCGGTGGATGGAAACTTGTAACAATTGTAGTACGTGAGGAGTGGCATGGTAGCGATCGACCTTAATGGGAAAAACGGACTTGTTCTCGGGGTAACTAATCAGCGTTCAATAGCTTGGGCTATTGCGAGTCCTCTTGCTGAGGCGGGAGCCCGCCTTGCTTTTAGTTACCAGTCGGAGCGCCTGCGACCGGGATTAGAAAAGCTTACGGGTGAGCTTAGAGACCCTGTCTTAGTGGAGTGTGATGTTCAGCAAGATGAACAGCTAGACACCCTCTTCACAGTTATTGAGGAGGAATTCGGTCACCTTGATTTTGTAGTACATTCATTAGCTTACTCTCCTCAAGAGACTTTTTCAGATCCGTTCTCAAAGACCAGCCGTGAAAACTGGCGTACTGCCATGGACGTCAGTGCCTACTCTCTGGTGGCAGTAGCTAATAGGGCTGCACCCCTGATGCTAAACGGGGGAAGCATCGTAACCATGACTTACCTAGCTGCAGAACGGGTAGTGCCTCACTACAACATGATGGGCGTTGCTAAGGCGGCCCTTGAGGCAAGTATGCGGTTTTTAGCTTATGACCTCGGTAGTCACGGAATTCGCGTCAATGCCATCAGTGCTGGCCCTGTGCGCACTGTAGCGGCGAGGTCAATAGCTGGTTTTGGAGATATGTATTCCGAAGCAGGTAAGATGTCAATGCTACGCAGGAATATTACCCACGAAGAAGTCGGTGGCCTAGCATTGTCTTTGATCAGCGATCGGTTAGGTAGTGGCATTACGGGTGAAACGGTTTATGTAGATGCCGGATACCATGCAATGGGTATGTTCTTGCCAGAAGGCCTAGAAGAGTAAAGCTAGTTATCAGAGTACTGTCTTGTCTACGGGAGAGAAGGCAGCGGGTTTCCTTGATTATGATCCGGCCTTTAATACGAATTGCGGGTATACTTGACACTATGTGTTCGAGGTCCTTCTGTACAGGTTTTCTACATAGTTAGGGCTTGAACTCATCGGTTTCTGGATGTAGGCTTCCAGCAATGAACCGGTAATTGGATTTTCGGGAGCAATGCTCGCGGATTCCGGATGAAACGAGGGCGGAAATCGTGACTAGTTCCGATGAATAAGGCAGCGAAAATTAAGCCAGTATACAGGTCAATGTTAGCCGACCTAGAAACTCCCCTCAGTGCTTATTTAAAGGTTGGGGGTCACCCGAGCTTTCTGCTCGAAAGTGTAGAGCAGGGTGAGCGAATTGCACGGTATTCATTTATTGGCACGGGTGCGCGACGAAGAATTGAGGCCCGGGGTGAAAAGGTAACGGTGACAACGCCAGATGGTATTGAAACCTTTGAATCCAAAGATCCACTTCGGATCCTGTGGGATATGACGGTTGCAGAGACTGATACACCCGAAGAGTTGCCCGATTTCTGGTCTGGGGCTGTAGGTTTCGCTTCTTACGACCTAATTAGGCTTTACGAAGACCTCCCAAATAACAATCCTGACGAGTTAAATACCCCAGATCTTTTGTTTATTGAGCCAGAGGTTCTTGTAATTTTTGATCACTTGGCAAGACGAGTCTACATTGTTGCTCCCGCTATTGAGGGGGACTCTTCTGACGAGTCCAGGGCAGCCTCAATCGTCAACGAGACTCATGACCGCCTTAGGGGCCCCTTACCTGGCGTACCGGGTGATCGTGCTGGAGAAATGACAGAGTTTAAATCCAATTTCAGTAGGGACAGCTATATGGAAGCTGTGCGTCGTTCAGTAGAATATATCCAAGCTGGCGATGTGTTTCAGGTAGTTCCTAGCCAACGCCTCTCTGCAGACCTTGGCGTACATCCCTTCGCTGTTTACCGAGCGTTAAGGGCGATAAATCCTAGTCCTTATCTCGGCTACCTTGATTTAGGTCCAGTGACCTTAGTAGCTTCGAGTCCAGAGAGTTTAGTCCGTACCCGAGGAAACAGAGTTGAAACGCTACCTATTGCTGGAACCCGGCCACGTGGTAGTACCGCTGTTGAGGACGATGCGTTAGCTCAAGAGCTTTTAGGGGATGAAAAAGAGAGGGCTGAACACATTATGCTCGTTGATTTGGGACGTAACGACTTAGGCAGGGTTTGCCGTTACGGATCCGTACAAGTCGATGACCTTATGAGGATAGAGCGATATAGCCATGTTATGCATATTGTATCAACTGTTTCGGGGGAGTTAGCACACGATAAGACACCGTTGGATGCTTTATCTAGTACGCTTCCTATGGGGACGGCTAGTGGAGCTCCAAAGATAAGAGCTATGGAAATCATTGACGAACTTGAGCCTGTAAAACGTGGCCCCTATGCAGGATCCTTTGGTTATGTCTCAGTGACCGGGGCAATGGACATGGCTCTAACCCTTAGAACTGTGGTGGTAACAGGTGGGAGATTGCACCTCCAAGCTGGTGGCGGTGTTGTTGCTGATAGTGATCCAGGATTCGAATACCAGGAAAGCCTCAATAAGCTTGCTGCACTAAGAAAAGCCGTAGAAATGGCTACAAAGGGCCTCCGGTGAAAAGGATACTTGTAGTTGATAACTACGATTCGTTTACGTATAACCTGGTCCAATATATTGGTGAGCTTGGAGCTGAAGTTGTGGTGTGGCGGAATGATGAGTTTGCTCCAAGCGAGGTTGAACAGCTTAAGCCAGATGGGATCGTGATATCTCCGGGGCCGTGTACCCCTAACGAAGCTGGCGTTGCAGTGGAATTAACCCGTACAGTAGCAAGCCGGTATCCCATATACGGCGTTTGCTTGGGTCATCAAGTCATTGCAGCAGCATTCGGAGCTCAGATTGATAAGGCCGAGACTATAATGCATGGGAAAACAAGTATGATTCGGCACGATGGTACAGGTACCTTTCGAGGTCTCAAGGATAAAATTCAAGCGACTCGTTACCATTCACTCATAGTCAATAACCTACCGCCCGAGCTTCCAGCCAATGCTTGGGCTGATGACGCGGGAGAGTCGATAGTAATGGGGTTTCGTCATGTAGAGTGGCCAATATGGGGAGTCCAGTTCCACCCAGAAAGCATTTTGACCGAGGAGGGCCACGCTATGCTCCAGAACTTCCTTGATATTTGTTAACTTATGAAGTCCCCAACCATTTCGGTGATAACTGTTACGCGGAATCGCCGTGATTTACTACTGAGAAAGTTGAAATCCCTTTCAGAACAAACAATGTTTCCTGAACAATTTGAACTGGTGTTGTGTATCAATGGTGATGAGGAAGGCACTCTTGAGGCGATTAAACAGGTCAGCACCCCATTCGCAATTAAGCTCATAACCTTTCCAGAAAACCGTGGTGTTTCGGCTGGCCGTAATGCCTGCGCTCGTCTGGCTAAAGGCCAGTTACTATACTTTTCAGATGACGACTGTTTACTTCGTCAAGAAAACCTGCAAACTCACGTCCATGCTCACGCTGGAAAGGCGGGTGTCTATCAGGGCGGAATTCGTTGGCACCATCGGGACGGGCGCTACCGAGATTTACGACCCCAAAGATTTCAATATTGGAACTTACATACTGATTTTAGCATTTCGGCAACACAATTCTGGGAAGTTGGCGGTTTCCCAGAGTGGTTGGGCGGATACGGTCACGAGGACGTCTTGCTAGGATTCAAATTGAGAGAGGCAGGGTACCCTCTTGTGGCATTGACTAGTGTAGTAACGGATCATATCGGGCCAGATCCTACGATGACTGCCCAAGTCGATAAAGCCAGCAGTGCTGGATCAAATGCAGTCGAGATTGCTAAGCGTTATCCAAAGACGGCTTTTCGCCTCGGTGTTAAGCCCTGGATGCTGACAATAAAATGGTTTCTATTGAGCCCACCGATTAGCCCCCTGGTGTTTCTTCTAGGTACAGATAAGGTGGCATACGAAAAAGCCTATTGTGAGGGAGCAATAGCAAAATGGAAGGAGATTCACGGTGACCGAAGCTGACACAAGAGAAGACCTTTCACCTCTATTGAACCGACTCTTTGATGGGATCTTAATGAGTGAGTCGGAGGCGAAAGATGTCATGGGATTGATTATGGACGACAGAGTTTCTAAGGTCCAGGTAGCAGCCCTACTAGCCGCCCTTCGGACCCGTGGTGAAACGGTTCAAGAAATTACCGGTTTCGCTGAAGCCATGCGAGAGCGGTCAGTAAAACTCTCCGTCCCAATGGACACTCCATTGTTGGATACTTGTGGAACCGGAGGTACAGGGAAATCCACGTTGAACATTAGTACCACTGTAGCGTTCGTTGTCGCTGCTGGTGGGGTACGAGTGGCAAAGCACGGAAACCGGGGGGTTACAAAACGGTCTGGGTCAGCAGATCTCTTAGAAGCGCTTGGGGTCAATATCGACCAAAATCCAGAGGTTCTTGCGGAAAGCCTAGAAGCTACTGGTGTCGCTTTCCTCTTTGCTCGGAGTCATCATCCTGCAATGCGCTTTGTCGCACCTGTTCGGGCTGAATTAAGGGCTCGAACTGTTTTTAATGTTCTCGGCCCCCTTACGAACCCTGCTGGCGCTAATCGTCAGTTGATGGGGGTGTTTGATCCAAGCATGACTGAACTACTGGCTCATGTTCTGGGAAAACTGGGCGTTGAAAGGGCACTAGTGGTACACGGCGATGGCTTAGATGATTTTTCGGTTACAGGAGAGAACTTTGTTAGTGAATTAGGTTCAGATGGTCAAGTATCCTCTTACTCCATTTTCTCTGAGGACGTCGGTCTCTCAAAGTATTCTTTAAATGACCTCGCTGGCGGTGATCCTCAAGATAATGCAGTAATTACTCGTGCTGTTCTATCAGGTGAAGAGGTAGGAGCGAAACGAGATGTTGTGCTATTTAATGCAGGTTCTGGACTCTACCTGGGCGGTTGTGCATCAAGCCTGCAGGCTGGGGTCGAGTTGGCGGCAAATCTTATTGATTCTGGGGCTGCCCAAGAACGATTGGAAGCGTATGTGGCTTTCAATCAATAATTCACGGTGTAAACTCCTTCTCAAGCCTTCGGATTCTTGGGGTAACGTAAAGAAGAGAAGCTGCTTTTCAAGGAAAGATTGATTGCTAAGAGGTGAAACAGAATGGATGACAAGGGACTTTCAACTAAATTGGTTGGTAGCACAGCCGTAAAGACCGGTTTTGCCGAAATGTTTAAAGGCGGCGTCATTATGGATGTGGTTAATTCTGATCAAGCGCAAATAGCAGAGGATGCGGGAGCTGTCGCTGTCATGGCTTTGGAACGGGTACCTGCTGATATCCGGGCCCAAGGTGGCGTTGCTAGAATGAGCAATCCAGATATGATTGTCGAGATCATAGAGGCTGTCTCAATACCAGTTATGGCTAAGGCGCGTATCGGGCACTTCGTTGAGGCTCAGATTTTGCAATCTCTGGGGGTCGATTTTGTTGACGAATCAGAGGTATTGACTCCAGCTGACGAAAGCCATCACATTAATAAGCACGGGTTCAAGGTCCCATTCGTATGCGGGGCAACCAATATAGGAGAAGCTCTCCGGCGCATTGGAGAGGGTGCAAGTATGATTCGCACTAAAGGAGAGGCTGGAACTGGAAATGTGGTAGAAGCTGTCCGCCATGCCCGAAGCGTGTTAGGAGACGTGAAAATGGTTAGCGCAAAGCCTGAAGAGGAACTGATGGCGTACGCTAAGAATATCGGAGCTCCTTTCGATTTAGTTCGTGACGTTCATCAGAGCGGTACATTGCCAGTGGTAAACTTTGCTGCCGGTGGAATAGCCACCCCAGCTGACGCAGCTCTCATGATGCAACTTGGAGTTGATGGAGTATTCGTGGGTTCGGGAATATTTAAGTCAGCTTCTGACCTTTCTCAAGAGGATCAACAAAAGGCCTGGTTCGAGAGGGCACAGGCTATTGTCCGATCTGTTAGTCACTTTGAGGACCCTGACATTCTCGCTGAAGTATCCCGGGGATTGGGTGAGGCTATGGTTGGAATTAATAGCGATCTACTTGAAGAGGAACAACTTCTTGCTACTCGCGGATGGTGATTTCTGGGGGGCTCAGGGTGACGCGCGGAAAGATCTTTGTTAGCAAAGAATATTTGAAGTTGAACTGGTAGAATTGTCGACGTGAGGATTGTCCGCGGTGCCTTCCTCGTACTACTGACAGTGATTTTGTCAGTATCGGCTCTTCTTGGTGCCTCGGCCTTGCAGTGGGCTCAGGAATTACCCAGCCTTGAAGGTATAGATGCTCTAGATTTCACGGCTACCTCTAAGATCTTTGCTAGCGATGGAACTGAGATCGGTTCGATTGTTCCTGTGTTTGGGGAAGATCGTGCAGGTATAAACAGGATTCCCGTTCGGTTAGACGAAGTTTCTCCCGCTGTTTTGCAAGCCATTATCGCTTACGAGGATGATCAATTTTTTGACCACTATGGATTTGATCTGCCAGGTATAGCTCGGGCATTCTACGAAGAATTCTTTGGTCAGGCCGATCGCGGTGGTTCTACTATTACCACCCAGGTTGTAAAGAACACGATTCTTGCAGAGCTTAGTGCGAATCGTTCGTTAGAACGCAAAGCAAAAGAAGTGATGCTCGCGATTGAACTCGAACGCCGTCTCACTAAGGCTGAAGTACTTCAACGTTATGTAAACGTGATTTATTGGGGAGGAAACGTTTACGGTATTCGAGCAGCAGCGCAAGCATATTTTGGTAAGGATCCTATAGAGTTAAATCTTGCAGAGGGACTTTACCTAGCTCGTCTGATCCCTCTCCCTAACTCCTATCATGAAGAATTTCATGACTCCCGAGAAAGCATGGCAAGGGTTTTGAATCGGATGGTTATCAGAGGAATGATAAGTTCTGCTGAGGCAGATAGAGCCTGGCGATATCGATTAGAACCAAAAGGTTGGAAGGTAACCTACGATAGAACGGGCAATGTTGTTTCCCTTGAGCGTACTGGTGATGAGGTAATTGTTCAGGAGAGTGTAAGTTCAGAGCTTTCTAGTCATGTGGTTTTTGCAGTTCGTAATTGGCTGACAGACCGTTTTGGTGAAAGCGTGGTGTTTGGGGCAGGAGGCCTAAATGTCTATACAACTATTGACATGCAGGCACAAAGAGCAGCTAACTCAGCTTCTGAGAGAGCTGAGGTACCTCAAAATGCTCAGTTAGCTATTGTTGGAATCGACCCCGGTACCGGAGAGGTGCTAGCAATGGTTGGGGAGAAACTTGATCCGGGAATTGAAGCCCTTGAATTCAACCGTGTGACACAGGCTCGTAGACAGCCTGGTAGCTCATTTAAGCCAATTGTGTATGCCACGGCTATAGAACAAGGAGGGCTTCATCAGGCGACTATACTGGTAGATGAAGAGACAATCTTCGACCAGCAGGGTCAAGAGGTTTACTCACCAACAAACCATGACGATGAGTTTATAGGTGTAGCAACAGTTAGAGAGCATCTTAATTTGTCAAGAAATATACCAGCGGTAAAAGCACTGGAGGCTGCTACGCCACAGGCGGTAGCCCAGCGAGCCTCAGAACTGGGGTATTCCGATGTCCAGCCCTTTTTCTCTCTCTCACTAGGCTCTTTTGAAGTGACTCCATTACAACATGCTGCGGCATTTTCCGCGTTTGCAAACGGAGGTACTCAGGTTGAACCCCACTTTATTAGGAGTGTAATTGACGCAGAGGGCAACATCCTATACCAGGCTAACCCTAGATTGACGCGTGTTTGGAGCGAACAGACTGCATATGTTGTCCTTGACCTTCTTCATGGCAATGTGACAGATGTTAACCCTACTGCTTTTAGTTGGCGAGCGGCAGTTGAGGGGCGTTGGGTGGCTGGTAAAACAGGGACAACTAACGACGAGAAAGATATTTGGTTCGTAGGGATTACGCCCGGCATGGTAGCGGCCGTTTGGATAGGTTATGACGAACCCCAGCCCATTCCAAAGACTATGGTGCGTAGTGACGGTACGCAAAATACCGTTAATAGTTCAAGGCAACCTATTTATGCATGGACCGATTTTGTAGAAAACGCTCTATTGGGAAGACCAAGTGATCCGAGAGGATTTCCAGTACCAGACGGTATTGTCTTTAGGAGTTTTGATCGAATTTCTGGCGAAGCAAGTTCCGAAGGGACCATTGGCGCTTTTTTAGAAGGAAGAGAACCATCTACTACTTCCCCTCTAAATCCGATCAAGTTAGAGGTCGCCATAGATTCCCGAACGGGTTATCAAGCAACTTTAGAGACCTCATCTGAGTTTATTGAGGTTATCGAGATTAAGCCTAAAGATCTTCAACGCTATCTCTCGCCACGCCCGGAAAATCCTATAGAGCCATGAATGACACTCTGACTGCTGTGGAAGGAATTGAGGTAGGCCACTGGACTGATTCAGAGCAATCCACTGGATGTACAGTGATTTTGTGTCCTCCTGAGGGATGTGTAGCGTCAGTTGTTATCTCCGGCGGAGGACCCAGTGTTCGCGAGACGGCTCTTCTTGAACCTGAGAAAAGTGTGCAGCGGATTAACGCGGTTGCACTCTGTGGAGGAAGTGCCTTCGGACTGGAAGCAGCAGGAGGTGTTATGAGGTGGCTCGAGGAGCGCGCGATTGGCTTTGAGACTAATTACGGTCCAATTCCCATTGTTCCAGCAGCAGCAATTTTCGACAGATGGACAGGTAATTCGTGTGCGCGACCTGGTGTCGAGGAAGGTTATATTGCTGCTAGCAAGGCGACTGGTTCGCCAGTCTTAATGGGTCGAATCGGTGCTGGTACAGGAGCTCGAGTTGGGACATCTAAGGGAGTCGATAAAAGCTCTTACGGTGGATTGGGATCGGCCTGTACTCATGTCCATGGTGCGGTAGTATCTGCTCTTGCCGTGGTAAATCCGGGAGGAAATATCGTTGATCCCGAGACCGGTCATTTCGTAGCTGGCGTTCCCGGAGAAACCGGAGAATTATCAGCAGGATTGCAGGGATCTCCTGTGACGAACACAACCCTCGTGGTGGTCGCAACAGATGTACCAATATCTAAAGCCGAGGCAAGGCTTCTGGCTGGAAGTGCTCAGTCTGGACTGGCTAGGACTATTACGCCAGTCACTTTGTTTGATGGTGACACATGTTTTGCTTTAAGCACAGGCAGTGGTCCGCATGTACCACTGATAGAGCTCTCGGTAGCAATTCAAACTGTTGTCGGAGCTGCTATATTGGCGTCCGTAAGGCTCCCAGAGTAGCGCCCGCTACTGCTCCCTGTAATCTTCGTGGCAACATAACTGATAATGACCGTTGGCATCCTAGCTCTTCAGGGAGCATTCCGTGAGCATAGAAGAGCTTTTCAGCGTCTTGGAGTTGACAGTGTCGAAGTCCGTCTTCCGAAGCATCTTAAGGGCTTGACGGGCCTTATTATTCCCGGAGGAGAATCGAGCGCAATAACTAAATTAATGACAACCTATGGTTTAGATAAAGCTATTAAGGATTTTCACCGGGCAGGTGGTGGAATTTGGGGTACGTGCGCAGGCGCGATCACAGTTGCTAACCAACTTCCTGGTCATATAACCCAGGCCCGACTTGGACTTCTTGCTGTTTCGTTGGAACGAAACGCTTATGGTCGTCAGGTAAATTCTTTTGAAGTAGCTCTGAAAATCTCAGGCTTTGAAAGCTTGTTCCCTGGAGTTTTCATCCGGGCGCCAAAGATTGTTTCAATCGGCAAGCAGGTAGAAGTATTGAGCTGTTTTGAGGAATGCCCTGTACTAGTGAAGTCTGATCGAGTGCTCGTGTCGGTTTTTCACCCAGAGCTCACTGGAGACGACCGTATCCATGCACTTTTTGCCAACCATATATGTGGAGAGCCAATTATAACTTGATCGCCAATACTCTTCCTATAAGGATAGCAGCATAACTAAATAATAAGTTGCCCAATAGATAGAATATGCCTAGAAAAACTTTCGAGCTTCTTAATAATTGGTCAGTTTCAAATTCAAAGGTAGAAAAGGTTGTAAGGGCTCCCAAGAATCCTGCAGCGATCGCAATACGGAGTGGTCCGGGTAGCTCAATTTTTGATTGAAAAAGAAGAAGAGCAAGCAGAAATGATCCTGCTACGTTGACAACTAAGGTGCCTAAAGGGAATCCAGCTAAAGTAGTTGGCTTGAGAAGGCCCTGGAAAAATATGTTTATGCCATATCGACACAAAGTGCCGAGAGCTCCTCCCAACGCTAAGCCTAGGAGAGTCATTCGTGGTAAATATCCGAATTACAGGAGATTACGTATATCATGGCGGAGTGTATCATCGTTGAGGCTAGTGGTAGCGGTGTTCAGAGGGTTTGAGGTTGTAGATGTCAGGAATCTCCTGAGATTCTTCTCTGTCGAGAGTTAAGGGTGGGTACGGTGCATTCAGGGTCTTATCTCACTGTAATAGTGGTGAATTGAAATTTTTTGGTTACATTGCTTTCCCGTAAAGCCCCAAACATAATACCATTCGAGATTTATAGTCGTGATTCTAATGCTATGAGTAGAACTATACTGGATAAGATGCGGATAATTAGGTTCTATTGGTTTTGATGGGCTGGTAATTGCCAAGACCCACGTTGTTCTTTTCCAGAGCACGTTCAGCTCTATAACTCGACCTTACTAGCGGTCCCGAAACCACCTCGTGAAACCCCCGTTTAAGCCCCTCTGAGCGTAAACGATTGAAGGTATCCGGATGTACGTAACGACTTACGGGAAGGTGGCTAGCAGAGGGCCTCAGGTATTGACCTAGCGTAAGAATGTCGACGTCAGCTAGACGCAGGTCATCCATGGTTTCCAATACCTCTTGATCTGTTTCTCCTAATCCAAGCATGAGACTTGTTTTGGTAAGAACATCCGGGCGACATGTCTTAGCTACCTTCAATACCTCTATAGTCTGCTCGTAACTGGCACGGGGATCACGTACTGGATGTGTGAGTCGTCGGACAGTTTCAATATTTTGCGCGAAGACTTCTATCCCTGACTTAACAACCGTTCGGACAGCCTGAACATCACCGCTAAAGTCTGGTGTGAGTGCTTCCACGGCAGTGGCGGGGTTTAGGGTTTTAATGCTTTTGACGCAACTAGCGTAGTGATTAGCTCCGCCGTCAGGGAGATCATCACGGTCTACTGAGGTAAGAACCACGTAGTTCAGGCCCATGGATCTCACTGATTCCGCAGCTAATCTAGGTTCGTCCGGATCAAGAAAGCGCTGAGGATTTCCTGTAGCTACAGCACAGAAACGGCAAGCCCGAGTGCAGACGGATCCCATCAGCATGATCGTTGCTGTACCAGCATCCCAACACTCAGCTAAATTGGGGCAGCGCGCTTCTTCGCAGACAGTAGCAAGGCGCTTCTCGGTTACCGTTTTGCGGATTTCTTGATACCGATTACCAGTCGGTAGCGGCACCTTCAACCAGCTAGGCTTCTTGTCATTTAATGTTGTCGGGTTGGATTTAGCGATGCCGCCGTGAACGGACCGTATGAGATGTTTTAAGTCTCTAGAGTTCATGAGATCTCCTTTTTAGGTCTGTCGAAGGCTTTTTGAACGCAGCGTGCATCGCCTCGATTACCAGAGGACAGATTTCCTCGATTGTAACGGAGCGCCTTAATAGTTTCGTTAGGCTAGTTACACCCCTATCAGGAATTCCACAAGGAACGATTGTTTCGAAGTGTTGTAAATTTGTTGCAACATTAAGAGCAAATCCATGCAAAGAAACGTCCCTACGCACTGCAACGCCTATGGCAACTACTTTTTCGGTGCCCACCCATACACCTGCATAGCCTGGGCTACCAGTGGCGTTTATCCCAAGTTTGCAAAGAACACTTATCATGGCCCCTTCGAGCGTTCGGAGGAAGCGTAGAACCCGTCTGCCAACAGGAAATAAGGGATAACCGACTAATTGGCCTGGACCATGATAAGTTACGTTACCTCCACGCTCAACATCGTAAAGCTCGAATCCCCGGGCAGCCAACGTGGATTCACTATATAAGAGGTTTTGACGACCACCTCCCTTTCCGAAAGTTATCACTGGCGGGTGTTCAACTAGTAGTAGCGTAGGAGCAGATTCCCCGGCGACAATCGCAGAATGTATTTCTTTTTGTATGTCCCAGGCTTCCTGGTAAGGGAGCAGTCCTAATTCACGTACCTCGAACATCTCGTCCATAAAAGGAATAATACCAGCGGTTGTTGCAATAGATAGTGAGTGGTGCATTGGTTGGGACTCAGGCAACCGTAAACCGAAATTCTTAAGTTGTGACATATAATGACCGTTGATCAATGTACTTCTAGAATTTAGTGAGATTATTGAGTATAAACAAGTATTTAACAGGCATACATTGAACTCTCTGTCGAAAAAGACCTCAATAAGTTAGAGAAACTGAGTTGGTTTAGTAGAATTCGCCGGCTTCATCAAGTTCTGGATATGGTTCATCAATTTCGTCAAGACGGCGAGCTTCTTTTGGATATAGCCAAGAAAACGCTTTACGAGCAATAGAGTCAGGATGCAAACGGGGTATTTTGTAAAATCCGATCTCACGACGTTGGCGCTGAGCTTCGAAAAGAACTACAGCAGCGGCTACTGAAACGTTGAGCGAGCGAACCATTCCAAGCATGGGTATAACAATGTGATGGTCAGCGTGTTGGGCTGCTGCTACACTCACCCCAGCTTTTTCATTTCCTAATAAGATGCAAGTTGGTATTGTGTAGTCTACGTCCCGGTAATCTAGGGCTTCATCTGAGAGGTGAGCCGCTAATATCTGTTTTGCCGAACCTCTAACACCCTTAATTGCTTCCTCAATATTGTTGTGTACTTTGACCTCAACCCATTTATCGGCACTTGCACTAGTGGCGCTAAATGTTGGGATACCTCCGGTAGGGTTTACTGCGTGGACAGTGCCAACTCCCACCGCATCGCAACTGCGCATAATAGCTGAGAAGTTGTGGGGTTTATATACGTCTTCAGCAAGGACAGTCAGGTCAGGTTGTCGCCGCTGTAGTACTGCCAGGATTCTTTGGTACCGAGACTTTGTCACTTACTCTAGGATAAACCGTGAGATAGATAGCTCTCTAGTATTCGGCCTACACACACCTTGACACCTCCTCAAAGGGACAGTATCATCCTCCATGCCTTACTTGCCGAGGTGGCGGAATTGGTAGACGCGCTAGCTTGAGGGGCTAGTGACCGCTTAGGTCGTGTGGGTTCAAGTCCCATCCTCGGCACCAGAATATTGATATGGCTCTTTAATAATTCTAATTCTGCGTTTTGTGTTCTTAATTCGGGGTAAATGGCATGGTAGCGTTGACCGTGGTGGACTCCAAATTTCCCTTCCGCAATTACCGGACTGGTCAGCAGGAAGCAATTGAAAAAGCACGGGATGCCTTCGAGGATGGGAAGCGATTTGTCGTAATCGAGGCGCCCACGGGATCTGGAAAAACTGCAATCGCCGTAACTTTAGCGCGTGAGGCTAGAAGTGCTTATGTGCTAACCGCTCAGAAGATACTCCAAGATCAATATTTCCGGGATTTCCCTGATCTGGCGACTATGAAAGGTCGAGCTAATTATTCGTGTGAGGTTGCCCCGACTAATGCGGCGGCAGCTCCTTGCATTGCGGGTCATCGATTTGCAGAATGCGAATCATGCGGTTACTTCTCTGCCAAAGGTACCGCTATTGCTGCACAAAGTGCTGTTTTAAATTACGCGTACTTTTTAGCAGAGTTAAACAATGAGGGTGGGTTTTCGGAACGCGAGCTTCTTGTACTTGATGAGGCACATAATGCTGAGGCAGCTTTGATGAATTATGTTGAAATTACGCTTTCAGACCAAAGCCTTGCTAAAGCAGGGATTCTTGAACGCATCCCTAATGGATTCGATGATGAGAGCTATTATGATTTCGCAGCTAACGTTACCCCTTATCTCAAGGAACGAAGCGATATCATTCAAGACCAATTACGTAAGGTTCCCTTGGCATCTAGATTAGCGTTGACGCTGATGCAGACCAAACAATGGCTCGATCAACAGGTCAGACGGTTAGATCTTCTTGAAAAGAGCCGTGAGGAAATGAACGATGAATGGGTGATTGAGCGTTGGCGGAACACCGAAGGCCTTGGAATAAACTTCAAGCCGGTTGGGGTCTCAGGTTTGGCGAAGGACCTGCTTTTCGGATTTAGCCAAAGGATACTCATGCTTTCGGCAACCATTTTGGATCTTGAAACCTTCCTCTCTTCCTTAGGTATTACGCGAGATCAAGCCGAATTCATTCGGATAGAGTCGGATTTTCCCCCTAAGAATCGACCACTTTTACAACGACCAGTAGGAAAACTTACCAGAATGCATCTCAATAGAACACTTCCGTATCTCGTGAATGAGATTGAAAATCTTTGCGACTCTCATCCTAACGACAAGGGCGTGATCCATGCACACAGCTACAGGATTGCCCAGCACATAGCTGATAATCTTCCCAGGTCTTTGAATTGGCGGTTACTTACCCACTCTGGTCCTGAAGGTAGGGAGGCTACTCTAGACAAACATTTGAACAGTAGTGAACCAACTGTTCTTCTTACTCCTAGTATGACCGAGGGGATAGATCTATTTGATCATTTGGCACGGTGGCAGGTAATTTGCAAGATACCTTACCCGTATTTAGGTGATCCACAAGTAGCCCGAAGAAAAGAGTTGGACCCCGACTGGTACCAATGGCGGACCTGCCTAACAATGGTCCAAGCCTATGGTCGTTCTATCCGGAGTTCAAATGATTTTGCGGTGACGTATATACTCGATGCTGACTTTTCTGCTTTTGCTGCAAAGCAAGCTGATCGTTTGCCGGGATGGTTTCTTGACGCTATACAGGTGGAATAAATAGTGCTAAATAGACCTAATTGCTTTAGGCGAAAAATGTCTTCTCCTTGGTTTGGGTCATTGAGTAATGATACCCTCGTCCTGTGCAGATACGCATCATCGGTAGTGCTAAATCTAAGGATACTCGGAAGGCCGAGAGATTTTTTCGAGAGCGAGGTATCCGGCCACATCTTCTTGATGTACATAAAGCCAAAGTTGCTCCTGGTGAGCTAAGGCGATTCGGAAGTAAGTTCGGTCAAGCAAGGCTGATCAATACTGAGAGTCCTCAATATAAGAGTAAAGGATTACCTTACTTAAAGCTTACTGAGAAAGAGCTTCTCGAATTACTTATAGAAGAGCCTAGTTTACTTGTGCAACCCCTGTTGGCCGCAAACGGGACATTAGGCCTAGGTTGGGATGAGTCCTTTTGGCGCACCTGGTACCAAGACAAGGCAAGTCGTCACTAACTAGCATAATTTGTTCTAATTCAAAGCCTACGACCTATCGTGGACCTACAAAGTTCTGGTCAACTTTGCTTTAAACTGTCTACGTGAACGTCTTATTCGTGGGAGACGTGTTTGGTCAGTCGGGGATGACGGTAGTTCGTCGTTATTTGCGCCAAGTACGAGATGACTATGATTTTGTTGTAGTGAACGGTGAGAACGCTGCTGCCGGTCGTGGAATAACCCGTAAGCTGTTTGGCCAACTTCGTGAAGCTGGTGCGGATGTAGTTACTTTGGGAAATCATAGTTGGGACCAAGCAGAAGCTCTCAAGTTAGTAGAAGAGACTCCACATCTAATTAGGCCTCTAAACTATCCGCCAGGTACGCCTGGTCTTGGTTCAGGTACTTTCTCTGTGAGAAATGGAGAGAGGGTGACTGTAGCTCAGGTTATGGGTCGTGTTCTTATGCAGCCACTTGACGACCCATTTAGAGCTATCGATAGGGTCCTTACTGAACAGCCGATAGGAGCTAACGTTCTAGTGGATTTTCATGCTGAAGCGACGAGCGAAAAAAAGGTCATGGGTTACCACCTAGCTGGTCGATGCAGTGCGTTAATTGGTACTCATACTCACGTCCAGACCGCTGATGAAACTATTCTATCTGGGACAGGTTACATTACCGATGTTGGGATGACTGGTCCTCAAAACTCTTCATTAGGAATGAATTTTGACGAGGTACACTATCGGTTAACTTCCGGACTACCAAAACGATTCCGACCGTCTTCCACCCCTGGAGAGATACGGGCGGTAGCGATTGTTCTTCAAGAGGGTAAAACTCGGGCAATCCGGAGGATCCAAGCTGGGCACAAAAATAACGATATTGGTCAGGAAGTAATTGAATATTAAGCCGATGACCAACTTATTACAATTCGCTGGTCATCGGCTCGTTAAGCTTAGAAGTGCTTCAGGGAGGCCTATAGTGGATTTGACATTGAGGTTAAGTACCGATAAGTGGATGTAAATCTGAAACTAAATTTATGTGTCGTGTAATGCTTTTAGCACGTGGATTAATTCATCAGGTTTTAACCCATGCCCAATAGGATGGCCTGAATGGATACAGATAAAGGAGGAGGCTCGGCATGAAACTTTTGCTCAGTGGAGGCCCTGTCTTAGTTGCTATTCTTCTTATATCGCTATATGGGACATATTTGTTTTTCGCTAGATTTCTTAAATTATCTAAGGAGAGACTTGCGGCTGACGTCCTGATGGCCAAAGTTAATCGGGCAGTGCAAGAAAGAGATCTTGAAAAGGCTCTTTCGGTTTGTGATGCGCATGGAGGTCCGGTTGCTCGAGTTTTAAAGGCGGCCCTTAACAGGCTCCCTTATGGAAGATCAGCAGTGGAGGCAGCCTTCCAAGAAGCATCACTAGAGGAAGAGCAAAGCCTAACCCGTGGACTTAGACCGCTAGCAACTATTGCACAGGTTGCTCCACTTCTAGGATTGCTAGGTACGGTGACTGGGATGATTATTGCTTTTGCCGAGATATCCAACCAAGGTACTGGCAACCCTATGGTCCTAGCTGATGGAATCGGCCAGGCTTTGGTTACAACAGCTGCGGGTCTAATTGTTGCGATTCCTGCCGTCATCGGACAAAATTATCTAGCTAACAAGGTCGATCGTATTCTTCTCGAGATTGACCGGCGGCGTGAGGAGCTTATGGGGAATGTTGTGCAGGTAGCAGCGATTAAACGGGCAGAACACAAAGATGCTGATACCAATGAAAACGAGTCTTCAGCATTAACGAATCCCCTATGAGGACTCGGAGTGGGCGACAATTGTCGCGAGTTAGCGCTGGACTCGACCTTACTCCAATGATTGACGTGGTTTTTTTATTAGTTATCTTCTTTATGGTTTCTACTACCTTCATAACTTTTGAGGCTGGATTGCCCGTAGATCTTCCTCAATCTCAGAATTCCTTGTCTCAGACAGCGGAGTTACCGACAGTAACTATCAACAAAATGCAGCAGGTTTTTTTAGGAGATTCTTCCATCGAGGAAGAGGATCTTGTCAAAGCCCTTAAATCCCAGATGGCAATTCTTGAAGCGTCAGTCGTAATTCTTCGAGCTGATCGCGAAGTTCCGCACGGGTTTGTTGTTCGTGTGATGGATCTAATTAAGCGCTCTGGTGCAGAGCGAATCGCAATTGCCACCGGTGGTTGAGCAGCTTTATGGGAACCCAATCATTATGGTCGGATCCTGATCGCCGCAGAGCCATACTCCTATCGATAACACTACATTTATTGTTGGTGTTGGGTCTAGGAATATGGATAACAATTCCTAAAGAGACACCGGTTGAGAGGTTGATTGTTGTTGAGGTAGGAGTGCCTGATCAAGCAGCGTCTCAGGTAGATGTCCCCCAGGCAGATTCTTTGCCTGAGAAGCCTAGCTCGCCCCAGGTAGTTGTTTCCGAAGTGCCTATACTTGAAACTAGGATAATTTCAGAGCTCGAACCTACAACCGCTAATTCAGAATCGGCATTCAACCCTAGTGTTAGAGGAGTGCCAGTTGGGGGCGGAAGAGAAACGACTGACAGTCTCATTGAAGAGGAAGTCGTGACCAGTACTAGAGGAGATACTTCGGATTCACTAACTTTCATGGACGGATCACGTCAATTGGAGCCATTACCTTTCGATCTTCCCAGAGATAGTATTTCCACAACTACACTTCCAGAAATCGAATCTGAAGAACTGGCTGAGATGGTTTCTAAAGAACTTATCAATATTCCAATACCAGTCTTGATGGAACAGGTACCTAAATCACAAGTGATTGCTATATCGCCGACTCTTGTCTTACTAAATGAAAAGGTGCTAACTGATCAGGAAATCCTAACCCCTGAATTAAAAGTCGTTACTTCTAATCCTATCGAGGTGCCGATCCCACAGGTTGGAACTCTTGTTACCCCTGAAGAGATCATTGCATCGTCTAGTCCCACCGTTGAATTACCTGGTGTACGCAATGTACCTCTACCTGAATTGACTAGTATCATTTTGGATCAACTTTCTATTCCGCAGCCTGAAGTTAACACTGGCACTTTTTCAAAAATCGTCGTGCCAAATCCAGAAGTTACTCCTGTTATTACTGAAACTATAGCTGTTGGTAACCCAAATATTCAGTTAGATGTGTCAATCAAAAAAAATATTCCGGAGCCTTATTTTAATGTTTCTGTGCAAAGTAATCGAGACGTAAATATTGTCCCACACGTTGACGGGTCCCCGCAGCTTACCGAGATTAGTGGGATTGAGGTTAACGATAAACCTCCTGAAACAAAAATGCCTCTAGGGGAAAAACAAATTGATCACCAGGTGGGGGAGACCGATTCCTCGCAATCTGTGCAGGTAACTTTAGGCCCAGATGCAGCACCAGATGACCCAGGCGCGGTTGCTAGTTCCGACTTTATGGATGCGGCGGACAGATCTTCTAAGATGCTTTCCGGAAATAATTCCGCGGAGGTTCATAAACGTCCCCTGATTGCATTGCTTGACAATGTGGGCGGCTATCCCCAATCTGGGCTAGTTGAGGCTGGTCAAGTAGTAGAGATACCAGTTGAGGGTGGTTTGACAAGGCTAATGACTATATATGAAAAAGTGGAGCCCTATAAAGTTGGGCCAATTCGCAGTGCACGCGATTATTTTCTGAATCTAGCTACTTCGATGCGCGGAATTCTGATTCATGCCGGTGGGTCTCCTGATGTATTAATGGCAATAGCTAAAGGTGATAGTGGTATTCGGACGATTAATGCACAAGACCGGGGTGATCTGTTTGTCCGAGAGAGGGGGCGTGAGGCTCCTTATAATCTATATTCTTTTGGCGGAGAACTAAGGACAGCTATCAAGGAGTTAGGGCTCGAGCGCTTTCAAGTGATTAACGTTTCTAAATATTTGCCGAGCGACGATACGCCGATAGCTAATGGGATAGAGATACTATTCAGCAGCGATTACACAAGTGCTTTTGATTATCTAAAAAGCGAGAACCAGTATCGTTTGTTGCGCAATGGCCAGAAGGCAGTGGACTCAACTGGTGAACCAGTATTGGTGGAGGCTGTTCTAGTAGGAGAAATTACGGCTACCAGAAGATCGGGCGATCTTGAGGGTAGATTAGATATACCGCTTAATAATACTCGCTACCGAGCATCTCTTTTTTTACGTGGAGTGAAGATATTAGGCTACTGGTATAAACAGGACGGCATAGGCATCCAATTTGTGGCTGCTAATGGAGAGCTTATTGATCTTAGGTCGTTGAAGACCTGGGTAGTTTTAACGCCAACTTACAGTGAATTGATAGTGCGCTAGGCGAATTTTAAGTTTTTGCCTATATTAGTGGCTAGGTACCCATTCGTCAAAAAATAAACCTCGCATTCGAAGGCGATATTGGTTCTGATGTATTTCTATTTCTAGCCAGCTGTACTCGTCTTGGAAGCCGTTTGAATCAAGGAGAATAGCTTTTCCTTGGGACGCAATGTTAACTCCACCTCGTACTGGTGTATGCCCATAAACTCCAAGTTCGTAAGGGGTGTCTTTCAAGTAATCTTGGTCGTCATAAATCCACCGGCGGCGATTTTCAACATAGAAACCATCGTCGTATGTGTTGTGTTGCACATTAGGTCCTACGTGAGCAAGATGAAGGCCCTTTATTATTAACTCTACAGGCCAGGTGGCGATCCAGTCCAGAAGGCAAGGTTCTAATACACTTCCTGACGAACCCTTCCATTCAAGGTGCGACACATCATCTGTCCTCAAAGGTCCTTGTTGTAAGTTGACTGCATTAAAATCGTGATTTCCCATAAGGATAGTCATTTTTCCTTCAGGAATAGCTTCTTGAAAGCCCTTCACTTCGTGAAGGAAGTGTTCTTGTGTAACTTCTGCTTTACGCAGGTGCTGAGGATTAAATTCATCGTAGGAGTTGAGTTTAGTAAGTTCACTGTAACGTTCTCTACTTTTTGCGTGGACTAGATCTCCCAGTAGTACGAGTTGGACATCCTCTTCGACAATTAATTTGGATGGCTGGTGATGTTGATCGCAAAGGTTGGCTTCGGTCATAATTTGCCAGAATTTTCCGAACTGTGCGTGAATATCCCCGATGACTATCAAGCGCATTTGCCACACCTTTTCTGAGTGATCATAGCAAGCTTTTGGTTAAGTTGTCCGGGCGAAGAGGATCTCATACGATCGGTTTGATGCTAGCCTACCTGGGGAGGTTACGGGGGTAAGAAATTTCTCCAGGCAATAGCGTGTCTAAGCCGTTACTAAGTTAATTAGGTCATATAAGAGGCATTATTGGGCCCTAAGTTAGATATTACCTAGCTGCAGTAACTTTCAATAAACTAAGGGGATCGACTGGGGTACCGCTTATACGGACCTCAAAGTGGAGATGCGAGCCGGTTGTTCTGCCCGTTGCTCCAACTCGTGCCAGTAGTTGGCCAGTCTGTATAAATTCTCCCTCCGATACGTGCAAAGTGGAGGCATGAGCATAATAGTATTCGGTATCGCCGGCTTTAACTATCACTAGGTTGCCGTACCCGCCCTTCCAGCCACTGTAGCTGACCACTCCAGCCGCTGCAGCTCGAATGGGATCTCCTGTTACGCCATCAATATCAAGGCCGCTATGCCAGTTAGTTCCGGTTAATCTCAATTGACGGTAGCCGAATCGGGAGGTTATTGGTCCGATAAGTGGCCATACGAGGCTGGTGTTACCCGGTGAATCTACGGCGTTACCTGTTGTTCGAGGCGAAAGAAAGTCCTCGCCAGGAAAGATTTTGATGATCTGGCCAATAACTATTTGATCGCTTGTTAAATTGTTAGTAGAGATAAGTGCCGCCACTGTAGTATTGAATCGTTGAGCGATTTCGCTTAAAGTGTCTCCTCTTTGAGCTATGAGTGTTTGTTGGTTAGAGGTAGCTTTGGAGCTTAACATGCTCGTTGAAGTCCCAGGAATTTTCAAGATATCACCGGGACGGATTCGGGCCGTGTCGGTCAGATCGTTAGTTATGGCTATAGCAGACACTGTACTGTTATAGGTCTGAGCAATTTCCCAGACGGTGTCTCCAGCATTTACTGTAACTTCAAGATAATCTTTCGTACGCGGTTGAGTTGAAGATAAGATCAATACTTGGTCAGGATGGATTACATTCCCATCGAGGTTATTAAAGTCAATTAAATCTTCTATTGATATCGAGTGCACCATAGCAATGTCGTAAAGGGTGTCACCTTTAATCACGGTATGAGTATGTGATTTGCGGATTGGGGAAGGGATTATGAGAACGGTGTCGGGGTTAACGATGTCCAGGTCTAAACGGTTGATTTTAAGTAACAGATCTAAGTCAGTGCCGTATGCCTTTGCGATATCAGATAAGTTTTCTCCAGGTTGAACTCGATGTTTTGTTAGTGGGTGATCGAGGTTGAGCATGGTCCCTGGTTTTATTAGATCTGATTGTAATTTGTTAACAGTAACGAGATGTTCAACGGTAGTTCCATGGAAATTTGCAATATCGGAGAGCGTATCTCCGTGTCTAACGAAATAGGTTAGCGTGCTTGGTGAATTTGGTTGATTAGAATTTATTAGGCCAGTTTCCGAAAGCGTAGTTTCGAGATCCAATACATTTGTTTCGCTAGTTACTGGACTGGCATGCACTGGGCCTAATCCTGATTCAGGGGAAAAAGATTCTTGATGAGGAGAATCATTTACCGTTTGGGCTACTGTCTGGATATTTTTTGGCAATATAAGGATGACTCCAGCCTGGACAATATCAGAGCTTAATCCGTTTAGGGTTTTTAAGATTTCTACCTCTGTACCATGACTTATAGCAATTCCTAAGAGGTTGTCTCCACGGTTGACCCGATATAAGGATAAAACGATATCTTTTGTGATGACGGAGACGGGAGTGCTTTGATCGAAAGCCCCTTCATTTGTCTCTTCTCCAAAGTCATTTTCTGTTGTCAACCCTTCCGGTATAGGAAGTTCCAGCACCATTCCGACAATAATTTCATCTGATTCCAGCCTATTAAAAGTTTTCAATAGGCTGACTGTGATACCGTGGCTTTTAGCCAGAGACCAGAGGGTATCGCCAGGAGAAACGATTACTTCGCTCGCGAAAATTGGTGACGCTAATACCCAGCCAACTGAGAAGATGGCCCAATGTAGCTTTACCCGATTTACCAAAACTTGTTTAACGCTACTCAAACCTTTTGCCTTGACTTGGGGGAGGTGGCCTCACGCTTTTACGAGAGTTCAAAATTAACTGAACTTTTTGCGTAGGAGTAATCAACAGTTTCAATTGAGTGTCACCACCGTACCGATTTTCCCTTGAATGACGTCATCTAATACTCCTTCTTCGCGTCCATCAGCTATCACAGCAGAAGCCGCCCCTTTCTTTAGGGCATGTAAAGCAGCTTCTACCTTCGGGATCATCCCACCTGCTATTATGCCTTGCTGAACTAGCTTCTTAATTGTGCGTTGTGTGAGATGGGGGAGAACCGAATTATTATTTGACGGGTCTTCAAGCACTCCAGGTACATTCGTAAGAAAGATTATAGGCGATGAAAGTGCACCAGCTACGGCTCCCGCAACTTCGTCTGCGTTTACGTTTAGTAGGTTTCCGTGGGAGTCTAAGGCAAGGCAGGCCAGCACAGGGACGAATCCATCGTTGATCAATGTTTCAAGTACAGTAGTCTTGACAGAAGTTATTTTTCCTACTTCACCCAACTGCTTATCGAATCGTTCGGCTAGTAATATCCCTGCATCTTTACCAGTAAGGCCTATAGCACCCCCAATATCTTTGGCGAGGTCTTTGCCTAGGAGGGTCAGGACGCTTTCAATTATCTCTAAGCTATCAGGCGAGGTAATCCGGAGCCCTCTAATATGTTTGGAGGCTACGCCTGATTTCTCGAGGGCCGCATGAATGAATGGACCGCCACCATGGACCACCAAAGGCTTATTCCCTTGATCGGCTAAGATTTTTATTTCACCAGCGACCCGACGCCTAATAGTTATATTGGTCATAGCATTACCACCGTATTTAATAACCCACGACATTAGTCCATTTTATCCTTGTTAGCAGAGTCACCTAGGTAAATTACTGGCTTTACAGTCAAATTAGTGCAGAATGTCGTTAAGGAGTTTTCGGGCATGGATGAATTGGTATTTGGTACTGACGGTTGGCGTGACGTTATTGGTGACCGGTTTACCTTTGTCAATGTTGGTCGTGTAGCTCAGGGATACGCAGACCACCTGGTTGAGTCCGGGGCTTCTCGCGTAATTGTAGGTTACGACACCCGTTTTAATGGACATCTCTTTGCTCAACGAGTTGCAGAAGTATTGGCGACTAATGGTCTTGAAGTTTTGATCTCGGATGGTCCAATTCCAGCTCCTGTTTTGTCCTTTGCAGTGGTTCAACACGGTGCTGGGGGAGGAGTTATGCTAACTGCCTCCCACAATCCCCCTTCTTATAATGGTTTCAAGTTGAAAGGGGCTTATGGTGGAACTGCGACGGATAACGTTTATCAAGATGTTGCTAGGAGGGTTACAACCACTCGTCCTGAAGATGTCCGTCGCGAACAGGGAAAACAATACTTCGAACATTTAGATATTAAAGAATCGTACTTTCGGCACTTGTCTCAACTGGTTGATTTAGACGTGATTTCGACGCTTTATGGAACTGTGATTCATGATGCGATGGGTGGGGCAGGTGGGGTATGGATTGCCGAGTTCATCGAATTTCTGGGTCTTGAAAACATTCGTATTCTTGGTAGGCGTAACTCTCCCGATCCAATGTTTTCCGGGGTTAATCCAGAACCTATTCCAACTAATCTGGTATCGCTTACGACTGAATTATCTATTGAGCCAAGTCGTAATATAATGTTTGCCACTGCTACCGATGGTGATAGTGACCGTTTAGGCTTAGTTCTTCCTGGTGGAGCTTACTTTAATTCCCATCAGATATTTTCTGTGCTTGTAGACTTATTCGCTCGTAGAGGCGCTACTGGAAGGGTAGTGAAGTCCTTTTCTGTATCGAGAGTGGTAGAACTTCTGGCGCATGCCCGGGGTTTAGACGTATTAGAGACCCGGGTCGGGTTTAAATATATTGCCGAGGCTATGCTTAAGGAAGACGTTTTGGTAGGAGGGGAGGAGTCTGGTGGAATAGGGGTGACAGGTCACATTCCAGAACGAGATGGTATTGCTAATAGCCTTCTACTGATCGAAGCTGTTGGCAGAGCTGGCGTTCCCCTTAATGAGATTTTTGAGTCTATTCAACGTGAAGTTGGCTGGGTACACGCGTATGATCGACTGGATTTAAAACTAACCACCAATTTAAACAAAGATCTTGCTATGTCTAGCCTCAGTCAGCTCTCAAATTCGTTTTTGGGGAGGGCAATCAATTCGGTTGAAAGGCGAGATGGCATTAAAATAAATTTAGAGGGCGGGGCCTGGTTGCTTGTGAGGGCTAGTGGAACTGAACCGCTACTTAGAATCTATTGTGAAGCTCAGACTGTGGGTGAGGTCGAACGGATCCTTGACGGGGCTAAGCAATTTTTCAGTACTGTTAGTAACAATTAAAGCTCTAAAAGATTTTTCTCGCTTTTGCTCAAAATTTCTGCTCCAGAATTCGTGATTGCTACCAAGTCTTCGATTCTCACACCTACATCTCCAGGAAAATATACGCCTGGTTCAACTGTCACCACCATGCCGGAGTCGAGCATGTCAGAGGAGTTTGCAGATAGGAAAGGAGCTTCGTGGATCTCCAAGCCGACGCCGTGTCCAAGGCTATGTGAGAACTGATCCGCAAGACCTGCTTGTCTGAATTGGCTCCGGGCTAATTGGTCAAGATGTGCGCAGCTGACACCTGAGGCGATTGCCTCTAAAGACGCAAGCTGGGTTTTCAAGACCTCTTCGTAAATAGCGCGGTGTGAGTTTGATGGTTTACCTAGGGAAACTGTTCGAGTCATGTCTGCGTGATAGCCTGATACTTTAGCTCCAAAGTCAAGAGTTACGAGTTCTCCTGATTCCATAACTCGTTGGGATGCAAGGCCGTGAGGCATGGCAGTTCGTGGTCCACTTGCTACGATTATTTCGAAGCTTGTCGTGGCGCCTGCTAATCGTATAAAACTCTCAAGCTCTAAAGCGATTTCGATTTCCTGACGTCCAGGTTCAATAAACCCGAGTATATGTGAAAAGGCAGCATCAGTAATCTCAGCTGCCTGTTTTAAAAATTCTAACTCTGAGTCATTTTTGTTAAGGCGTTGCTTCTCTATAAGGCCCGATACGCGAACAGGTTCTACTTCTAAATGTGTTCTTAACTCATCAAAAGTGGCAATTGCCATATGCTCAGATTCTATGGCAAGCGTCTTTCCATCAAGCTCTTTTATTACCCACTCAAGCCAGGGTCGAGTAATTTTAACTTCTAGGCTAGATTCCTCAGCAGCTTGTGCAATGTATCGCCCGTCAGTGACTAAGACAGCACGACGAGGGAGGATTAACACGATAGCGTCTTCAGGTGAGGTGAACCCAGAAAGATAACGAATATTGGCAGGGTTAGTTACTAGAAGAGCTTCTGCACCCTCTTTTTGAACCTCCTTGAACATATCAGTGATTAGTGTCATCTAGCTGACCGTATAATCGCTAATAGTGACTCTTGTTCTAAACTAGATCCTCCTATTAAGCCGCCATTAATGTCGTCCATATCAAGCAACTCGTGGCTATTTTCAGGATTCATGCTACCTCCGTACAACAATCTAATCTTGTCTGCTAGGTCAGGGAATAGTCCTTTAAGGTCGTTGCGGATAACAGATAGCATTTCTTGCGCATCAGTTGCAGTGGCGGTTTGGCCTGTGCCTATGGCCCAAACCGGCTCATAAGCAATGGCACAGTCGTCATGATGACGCAATTCAACCCCGTTTAGCGCCGTGCGCAACTGTTTCAATACGACTTGGATTGCGTGACCCTCATCACGCTGGGATTTCGTTTCTCCGACACATAGTATTGGCACTAAATCATGTCGGCGTGCGGCTTGTATTTTGCGGTTTACTAGTTCGTCATTTTCATGATGATACTGTCGCCGTTCGGAGTGTCCTACCAGAACAAATGTAGCACCCGCATCTCTTAGCATTGACCCCGATATTTCTCCTGTGAAAGCACCTTCGTCATGTTCGCTTAGGTCCTGTCCACCTAAAGTTACTGGGGATTCCCCCAAACACTTTGCTAAGGATGCAATATGGGTGGCAGGGACGTTAAGGAGGATATCGGCATGGCTATAGTTAATTTTTGTGAGGTCGCCGATGAACCCTTCTAGCCAAGCCAAGGCTTCGCTGGGAGATTTTTGCATTTTCCAGTTACCTGCGATGAGTGGAGTAATCATGGGCTTCAGGATACCTCACCCATCTGAAAGCGATTGCTGGAATAAGTATGAATACTTATCATCCGGTGAGGCAAGCATCATTATGGCCGCAAGCTGACTATTAGGCCTGTGCTGGAGCTTGGGGCTTTTCGGGCTTTTTTCGAGATATTTTATTTTTCGTCTTGGCATTTTTTTCTAATGCTTTTAGGCCACCGACTAGTGCGTAATCCAAGACTTCGTCAAGATGGTCTACATTATGCAAATGTAGACTTTTCTTAAGGTGGTTAGGAATATCCTTCATGTCGGGAAGGTTTTTCCCTGGATAGAGGATGTGACGGATCCCGGCTCGTTTAGCCCCAAGAATCTTTTCTTTCAAACCACCGATAGGCAGGACTCGGCCTCGGAGAGTGACTTCTCCAGTCATTGCTACGTCTTTTCGGACTGGAACATCCGTGAGAGCGCTTATTAAGGAAGTAGCAAGGGCCAGACCTGCGCTAGGCCCTTCTTTGGGAACCGCTCCAGCAGGAAGATGAATGTGAAGTTCGTTTTCGTCGAGAAGGTCTTGCCCTATGCCAAAACGTTGAGCATTACGTTTCGCATAGGTTAACGCAGCTCGCGCGGATTCCTTCATAACCTCACCGAGTTGGCCAGTAAGGACTAATCCACCCTTGCCCTGCGTGACCGAAGACTCAACGAAGAGAATGTCGCCTCCAACGGGCGTGTAATACATGCCCGTAGCTACCCCGACAAGGTTATCTTCTGCTTCGCTTTCAGGGGTAAAACGTTCTGGTCCAAGAAGACTCTCTAAACCTCGTTCGGTTATTCGCACGCGTTTTACTTTCCCATCAGCGATCCTACGGGCTGCCTTTCGAGCAACCGTGCCTATAGTACGCTCAAGGTTTCTCACTCCAGCCTCGCGAGTATATGCGGTAACTAGTCTAGATAAAGCGCTATCGCTGATTCTGATCTGACGCTTTTCGAGACCGTTCTCCCGGATTTGTCGTGGAACGAGATAGCGTTTAGCGATTTCAAGCTTTTCGTATTCGATATAGCTCGAGAATTCGATTAGTTCCATTCGATCCATCAGTGCTTCCGGGATTTGTTGTGCGAAGTTTGCCGTAGAAACAAACAGTACCTCTGAAAGATCGAATGGAACTCCTAGGTAGTGATCAACAAAGCTATTGTTCTGTGCAGGGTCAAGCACTTCCAATAGAGCGCTCGAGGGATCTCCTTGATACGAGATTCCAAGCTTATCTACTTCATCGAGTAAAAATACTGGATTCTTTGTGCCGGCTTGTCTTATGCCCTGTAGGATTCGTCCAGGCATGGAGCCGATATATGTTCTTCTGTGGCCTCGAATATCACTTTCGTCACGAGCGCCTCCTAGTGATATTCGTACGTACTCCCTACCCAGTGCTTTAGCAATTGATTTGGCTATGGACGTTTTTCCTACTCCAGGTGGCCCAACAAATAACAAAATTGGGCCTCTGTTGATTTCATTGTCATCTAGTTGACCACGTTCCGCTTGGTCGGCTTTCAGTTTTCTGACGGCAAGATATTCAAGGACTCGGTCCTTAACTTTGTCAAGGCCATAATGATCCTCGTCAAGGATCACTCCCGCCTTTGTCATCTCAAGAACATCTTCACTCCGGATGTTCCATGGTAATTCTATGATCGTTGTGAGATACGTCCTGATAACCGACGCTTCTGCAGAGTCTGGATGCATTCTTGCTAGGCGATTAAGTTCTCTTTGAGCCTCCTTCATAGCTGCCTCAGGAAGGTCTAGTTCAGTAAGTTTATTGTTGAATGCTTCAATCTCGTCGTCTTCTTCTGCCGAGCCGTTGAGTTCCTTTTGCAAGGCCTTGATTTGTTCCCGAAGAAAATATTCTCTTTGATTTCGGTCTATTTCGTCCTTAACCTCGCGTTGTAGACGCCGTTGTGTTTCTTGCAGTTCTAGCTCTGTGTCTATGAGCAGCAGCACTTTCCTTAGTCGTTCTGCGACACTTTCAGATTCAAGAACTGCTTGTTTGTCTTCGATACGGAAGTCTAGGTGGAAAGAAATGTAGTCCGCAAATTGTCCAGGGTCTTCTAAATTAAGTACAAACTGGGCCACATCTGTTTGTAGGTTGCGGCTACCCGCTTCGACCAACTCTGCGAATTTCTCCTTTAGCTCTCTGTAAGCAGCTTCGAGGATGACATCGTCACCATCAGGTATATCCAGACTCTCGATTTTAGCCTCAATTAATCCATCTGAGGTTATATAGTCTACTATCCGTACTCGGGCAAATGCTCGCACTAGCATTTGTATTCCACCATCTGGGTTTTTCTTCATTCTCATGATATTGCAGACAGTACCAATGCGGAATAGATCTTCTGGCCCTGGCTCTTCGACCTCCCGATCTTTCTGGCTCGCAATCACGATAGTGTGTTCCCGATCAATAGCTGCGTTTATCGCCTGAATCGATATTGGCCTCCCAGCATCGATAGGCATGACCATACTTGGATAAAGAACTGATGCCCGTACTGGGCATACAGGGATGACCTTGTCAAAATCGGGAGGTTCGTTCGCTTCGGTCATTAGCATCTCCTGAATCAGGGCCCACAAATGGTAGCAACATGGCGCCCATAAACTTGAGTCACAGTGTATCAATTTTAATTATATGGGTAGCAGAAACATGAAGGCTAGGTTACATAGCCTTCGCTGCCCCGGGACCTCTGCCGCGTGTCGTTGTGGAATAAATAAAGTGTTTGTATGACGCTGAGTGTGATAGCGTGCCACCCATGCCAGATGTCCAGAAGGCCCTAGAAGAGGCTCTAATAAAGGTTGTCAGTAATAAATGGTCGCAAAAAATAGAGGTTCTTGTCCAGGAAGTGCCTCCGAATAAGCCAGGGGATTTTGGTTCTCCCGTTGCTTTCAGCCTTGCCCAGGTCCTAAAAATGAACCCAAGCTTAATCGCTGAAGAAATTGTTGCTCACCTTGAATTACCTGAGGGAATTGAACGGGTGGAAGCCAGCGGCCCATATATCAACGTTTTTGTGAATCCAAGGATTTACGTGCCATCTGTAATCAGTACAGCAATCATTGACTCGGAGAGTAAGGGTAAAGTCATTGTCGAGCACACAAGCGTCAACCCAAATAAAGAGGCTCATGTTGGTCACCTACGGAATATTGTCTTAGGAGACGCTACCGCTAGGATTTTAGCTGCGGTTGGTTACGACGTAGAGGTGCAAAACTATATTGACGATACCGGGCGACAAGCAGCAGAGAGTCTTTTTGCAATAGATTATTTTGATAGTTCGTATGACGGTATTCAGAAATATGATCACTGGCTTGGCGAATTATATGTCCGACTTGGTCAGGCCAAGGCAGAAGATGATGAAGCTATAAATGTCGGCGTGCAGGCGGTTATGGATCGCCTTGAGAGAGGCGAATTGAGGGATAAGGTTAGTGAAGTGGTCCGTTCTCAGCTTGAGACATGTCACAAACTTGGTGTCGAATACGATCTGTTGGTCTGGGAGTCAGATGTAATTCAGGCTGGTTTTCTAGATAGAGGTCTTTCAATTGTCTCTGAAAGCCAATATGTCAGCCGCCCAATCGATGGTAAATACGCGGGAGCTTTGGTGATGGACGTAAGCGAATTCATTCCGGGTCTTGAGGAGCCTAATGTAGTTCTAGTACGAAGTGATGGTAATGCTATGTACGTTGCTAAAGATATCGGTTACCAGTTTTGGAAAGCAGGTCTATTCGAGGGGCTCCAATATTCACGCCTTTACAACCAACCTTCGGGTCGACCGATTTACACCAGTGTCCCGAAGGGTGCAACCTCACCTGACAGTCGTAAGTTTGCGCATGGTGACCAGATCATAAATGTTATTGGAGTAGAACAATCTCACCCACAAATCCTTGTGAGGGCAGCCTTGGGTCTATCTGGTACTGAGGAGGCAACTGCGGCATGTCAAGGCTCACGGCATTTGGCTTATGAACTGGTTACTCTCGAAGGTCAAGCAATGAGTGGTCGTAAGGGCATTTCGCTTGCCGCAGATGAGGTTATTTCTGAAGCGATTTATCGAGCTCGGGCATTGATGGAGGAAAAAACACCTGATCTTGATTGTATTGATGAGGTAGCTCGGCAAGTTGGAGTTGGCGCCCTTCGATTTAGCTTGCTTAAGAGTGAAGCTAGGCGAGCTATAGACTTTCGCTGGGATCTTGCTCTCTCCTTGCAGGGAGATTCTGCGCCTTATATCCAGTATGCCCATGCTCGTGCTTGTAGCATCCTCCGAGCTGGGTCAAAGGTCGGCCTAGATATAGGATTGGCTGATTGGAATCAAATAGGATCACTGGAAGTAAAATTGGCCCAGGTTCTAGCCCGGTTGCCTAGGGTGGTTAAAGTCGCTGCTCGTGATCTAGCTCCTCATTTAGTTGCCCAGTATGCCCTCGATCTCGCTGCTGCATGGAATAGCTACTACAATCACAAAGGCCTGGATGGAAAATCAGATACCCAAGTTATACGTGCGGCCCCTGGGCTAAGAGAGGCTCGTTACGGTCTAGTTGAACGGGTTAGTTACTCTCTAAAATCTTCTCTTTTTTTCCTTGGAATTGAAGCCCCGGAGCGTATGTGAGAAGCTTACTAGATCTGATTTTTACTACTTTCTAAGTTAGATAAGGTTTCCATTCTTAAATTAGGGCCTCATCAAGGATTTCTACTAAATGGCGTGAGTTTATCCCAGTACCATCTTTTATTTGATGGCGACAACTGAATCCACACGCTACAGAACTGCCGTCATGGGCCTTTATCTTTGGAAATAAGCGTTGGTTACCTATTTCCAAAGATAGGTCATAATGAGTGTAACCAAAGCTCCCAGCCATTCCGCAGCAACCTGCGTCGACTTCTTGTACATTGTTACTTAACCACTGTAGAACTGCTTTTGTTGGTGAAGTTCCAATAACTGCTTTCTGTTGGCAATGGCCGTGAAGAAGGATTGGTGCTGAGTCAGACATGAAGGCACCTTTTGGGTCAATTTGTCCTGAAGTCCAGGCTTTTGCTAGAAATTCATCAATCATGCTCACTTGTTTGGATGTGGCTTGGGAGAGGGTACCTGGAATCAAATCTAGGTAGTCATCTCTATAAGCAGTCACGCATGAGGGTTCCAGCCCAATCAATGGGATTCCCCGGTGCACAAAGGGTGCAAGGGAATCGAGATTAGCTTGTGCTTGTCTCTTAGCTTGACGCAACAAACCTTTCGAAATTAGAGGGCGACCGCAGCATTTATAAGGGACCAATTCTACTTGGTATCCAAGGCCTTCAAGGACTCGCGTGGCTGCCTTACCAATATGCGGTTCATTAAACATAGTCCAAGTGTCGACAATAAGCGCAACATTGTTCTTAAAGGTTCCTCTGTTTTTGCTCTTACGGTTGTTGAACCACGTTGCGAATGATTTTTGAGAGTACCGTGGTAGGGTTCGGCGGCGGTCTATTCCAACAGCTTTTTCGATTACCCAGCGTACAGGTTTGAGGTGCATCAGTACATTGACCAAAGGCGCAAATGCTTGTCCTAATGGCGCTGCTTGCGCCACACCGCCTAGGGCTCGTGCAGACAAGGGGGTACCGTGATCATCATAGTATTGCTGCAAGAATTCATATTTTATTTTTGCCATGTCCACTTGACTTGGGCATTCAGCTTTGCACGCTTTACACTCAAGACAGAGGTCCAAAACGTTAAATACTTCTTGGCTCGTTAAGCCACCTGGCATTTTCCCAGTCATTGCTTCTCGCAAGGCGTTTGCTCGGCCTCGGGTGGAGTGGTCTTCGTCGCGCGTGGCCATATAACTAGGGCACATTGTTCCAGTCCCGACTTTTCTGCAGGCCCCGACGCCTGTGCACATCTCTATTGCTCCCAAGTAACCACCGGTTTCAGAGAAATCAAATATTGTATTTGTTTTATCCTCCGGGTATCCAGGCCCGTAACGGAGATTTTCGGTCATCTCAGGGGCATTAACTATCTTTCCAGGGTTCATCAAGTTGTCAGGGTCGAATGCTAGCTTTATTGTTTGGAAAGCCTGATAGATCTTATCCCCAAACAAGTTGCGATTCTGATAACTTCTAATTAAGCCATCTCCATGTTCACCGCTCCACGAGCCCCCATAATGCTTCACTAGTTTAAATGTTTCGACACTTATCTCTTTGAACAAGGCAATATCAATAGGGTTCTTTAGGTCGAGCAGGGGCCTAACATGGATTACCCCAACACTAGCATGGGCGTAAATTACCGCCTCCACGCCCCGTTGTTCACATAATTCCAAGACCTCAGGTATGTATTGCGGCAAGTTCTCCACTGGGATCGCAGCATCTTCGATAAAAGGAACAGGTTTGCGATCTCCCTTTATGGTTGCATATGTACCTAAGCCAGCTCGACGAAATTCTAGTATCTTAGCCTGTTCCGTAGTAGTTTTTGCTACGTAAATGTGGTAGTTCAAGCGTTTGATTTCTGGATCTGACGTGAAAGCTTCTAGATCCTGATTAATTTCATCTTTACTGGTTCCATAAAACTCGACCATCATCACGGCCGTTGGCTTACCATTTACCCATTCAAGCAAGGGAGCTAAAGTGGGGTTGTTGAAGCCAAGTTCAAAGAGCACATTGTCCATTATTTCGACAGCTGAGGGATTATGACGGTTAATGTGTTGGACCGATTCCAATGCTTTTTGCATAGTGTCGAAATGGGCTAAGGCTAGAATGCGGTGATTAGGTAGCGGGTGTAGCCTGAGGGTTGCATCAAGGATAAAAGCTAGTGTCCCTTCGCTACCTGTTACGAGGTTAGCCAGATTGAAGGGTTTGCCTTGCACAAAGGAGTCAAGGTTGTAACCACCGACTCGGCGCATTACCTTTGGATAACGGTTTAGGATTTCGTCTTTCAGATTTGAAGTTACTTGTTGAACTGTTCGGTAAATTGCTCCTTCTGTGTCAGTTTGAGTAAGCTTCTTTGTGAGTTCATCTGGATCCAAATCGTGTAATTCTATTATTTCACCGTTTGGGAGCATTACTGTCATAGCTATGACCTGGTCAATGGTTTTGCCGTATTTTATGCTTCTTGTACCTGAGCTATTGTTTCCAATCATTCCGCCGACATTGGCTCGATTAGTAGGTGTGATGTCTGGCGTAAAGTGCAGATTGTGAGGCGCAAGAAACTTGTTCAGTTCATCACGTACTATTCCCGGTTGCACGCGCACAGTACGATTTTCGAGGTCGAAGCTTACAATTTGATTCATGTACTTTGAGAAGTCAACTACGATAGCCATTCCTACGGTTTGGCCTGCCAGGCTAGTTCCACCACCACGGGGTAGGACGGGTACGCTGAACTCACGGGCGACTTCGAGGACAACCCTTACGTCTTCTGGAGTTTTTGGGATAACTACTCCATAGGGAAGAATTTCGTACGGGCTTGCGTCAGTCGCATACAGAGAGCGGGCTAGATCGTCGAAGCGGATTTCGCCACGTACATTGGGTTTAAGGGCAGCAGCGAGTTTTTGAGGGAGTGCCAAATCACCCATAAGATCTAAGTATCGCACGGCCTCTATGAAAAGAGTGATTTTACCGTGCTAGCAAAAACTTCATCATCGGCATAAAGATAAGCATTGACCAGGCCTTGTAGTCGATATTTTTCAAGGAGTGCTGCTAAAAGAGTTTCTGAATCGTAGGGGTTCCGCTTTTGGCCCTTTCGAGCAAACCCTTTTTCGTCAATGAGCCGAAGCTCCCCAAGAATTTTTCCGATAAGCGTTTGTTTGCGGTCATTAGGACTAATTTTTTTTCCCTGTTGCAGTCGTACGAAGCCCGTACGGACTTCGCCCAAGGTCGGGAGTTCTGAAGCATGCTGTTTAATAGCTGTGATAACAACCGATGAGAGGTCGAAAAAGATCGTAGTGCCTTTCAAGACCTCTTTCTGTATAGAAAGAGAAGCGCTGAAAGGGTCGCTAAAGTTTAGATCTTTGATGCAAATGGGTTTGCCTTCAACTGGAGCGGCAGCTGATCCTGCCAAACTTCCTGATAAGTCTATAGGAGCACCACGTCGGATGTTGGGTGTTTTTGTTTTGCTGCGGGGGAGTAAGGGGGATTCTTGGCGAATTTGGTCAGCTGTAAACTCGATAGTTGATTTCCCCTGCCAAAAATTTTCTCGCAGTGAAATTGCGAGATTCACCTTGGAACCCTCGCTTAATTCTGATGCAAGGAACCCCTTTTGCCAAGCTACCCCTTTGAGGTTGTTGCACTGAATTTGGAGCGTATTAAGGTTTTTGCCAACAGCTTTTACCTTACTAAGCGCGCCAGTAAGTACAAATCTGGGCGGGGGAATTTTTTCTCCAAGAGGTTCTAGCTTTTTGATTCCCTTCAACAGATCTCGATTAATATCCTCTGGTCCGATAAATGCATCTAGATCTAGGGTAGGCTTTGGGGTTGGGCGGCTTCTCGTATAACCGTATATAGCTTCTCTAAAAGCGGAAAACTTTGCTGATTCTATTGTGAATCCTGCTGCCTGTTCGTGTCCGCCAAAGCGAGTTAAATGGTCTTTAGCTTCTTGGAGAGCGGCTACAGCTGAAATGCCGGGAGGAGAACGTACGCTACCTTTCCCTTTCGCGGAAAGAAAAACTGGTTGAAGATATTGGTCTACAAGTTTGCTTGCGACTATCCCTATGACGCCTGGGTGCCAGGTTTCATCAGCGAGAACGATTGCTGGAGCATCTGGATCGACCATCTTCAGGGCCTGGTCATACATTGTATTTTGCAGGTGACGTCGGTCTGAGTTCCGGGCTTCCAAATAGGTTGATAGTTCATGCGCTCTTCGTGTTGATTTCGTAGTAAGTAATTCTAAGCCAAGATCTGCCTCTCCTAGCCTACCTGCAGCATTAATTCTCGGTGCGATTGTGAATGCTATATCTCTAGCAGTTGGCGCACCTTGGATTCCTGCTATTTTCAGGCTCGCCTGTAAACCTGGCCATGTAGTGTTGCCTAGGCATTCCAGCCCTTCGCGAACCAGGGCGCGGTTGTCCCCAAGCAATGGTGCTACATCAGCAATAGTGCCTAGAGCCGCAATGTCAGTGTACTTGAGTGGGTCGGGTAGGCCAAGTTTTTTGTGGAGCGCCCATAAAAGGTGGAAAGCTACGCCTGCGCCGGTTAGTAAAGCATCATTAATTTTACTTTGGTTAGCTAAGAGTGGGTGTACTAATATCGCATCAGGTAGTTGTTGCCCTGGCTGATGGTGATCAGTGACAATTACATCCACTCCAGACCTCTTAAGCTGATTAATTTCCTCAATATTAGAGATTCCACAATCGACAGTAATTATTAGGTCTGCTCGCGAAATGTGCTCCTCGACTCGGTCCAAATGTATTCCATAGCCTTCAGTCAATCTGTTAGGAATATGAATCTGGACATTTCCGCCGAGTTCCTCCAAGCCTAGCTTCAGAATAGCTGTCGCGCTGATACCATCTGCATCGTAATCTCCATGAATCAGAATGCGTTTATGCGATTGCAAGGTGTGTTGGATAAGGTCAACAGCCTCTTCGATACCTGGTAATGGGCAGGGTGTCAGTTTAGGATAGAGGTCCTCAGCAGCTTTTTCCTTGAACCCACGTGTCCAAAGAACGCTCGCTATTATTGGTGGGATTCTTAGTTCACGACAAAGGGGGATTATGGCGTCTGGTGGTGCCGGTGGCGGAAGGGACCACAAAACTTCGTGGCGACCGGCCTGCTCGCCAATTAGCTGAGGATCTTTCACTTATGTTTCGTCTTTGATGGGTGGGATAGCGGGTATCGGAGTGCTTTGATTACGGTCTGGGATAACAGGTTTATCTCCAAGGATGTCTTGATCGTAACTAGGTACGTGTTGCTCAAGGTCTTGAATTTTCTTATTTAGAGTACGAATTTCTTTCCCTTTTCGCCATAGTGCGATTTTGCCAGGTATCCATCCAATCAACCAACTAGAAGTGATCAAAAAGGCCAAAACCCATCCAGTTTGAAGTCTGGCTCTTAGGAAAGGCAGGTAGATCCCACCTTGATTCGGATCCGAATTTTGTAGCAGAGCAAGATAAACAACTAGTGTTATTACGAAAAGGGCCAGAATGATATGTGGGGGTTTCACGCTGTACCTCCCGAACTTAACTCTACCGTGTCAAGAACTATTGCGCTACTTGTTTTAACCTGAGACCGGCTCCTATTTGATCCTGTAGACCTTAAGTGCCACTTGAACCTTCTTAAAGAGTAAAGTGTAAAGCTGTGGACGCTGTTAATGAGTCAGCCCAGGAATTAAAGTCCCCGAGAGTTCTCTCTGCCATGTCAGGTGGAGTTGATTCGTCAGTAGCAACCGCCTTGCTCAATGAACAAGGCTTTGAAGTAGTTGGTTCTATGTTGCGATTCTGGTCTGATGAGCGTCCTTCAGAAGCTTTTAGTCTCTGTTGCAGTCCAGAAGCCGCCTATGATGCCAGGCGCATTGCGGATCGCCTAGAAATTCCCTTTTATCTTCTAGATCATCGTAAAGAGTTTGAGGAGATAGTTGTTGAACCATTTGTCCCTACTTATCTTAGGGGCGAAACGCCGAATCCTTGTGTTTGGTGTAATCGTTTCATCAAGTTTGGTTCTTTGATTGAAAAAGCTCGAATGCTCGACTGCGAATTCATGGCTACTGGGCATTATGTAAGACGTGTTGACGGACAAGGTGGCCCTGAACTCTGGCGGGGAGTAGATTCTGGGAAAGATCAAACTTATTTTTTATGGGCCTTACCAAGAGGAATTCTTCCGTACTTACTTTTTCCTTTAGGTGAATTAGACAAGCCCACTGTTCGTAAGTTAGCACGGGAAAGAGGATTAGAGACAGCCGAAAAACCTGGATCTAGCGGTCTTTGTTTTGTTACAGATTCTGTCCGACACTATCTGGATAGTGAAACATCATTCAACCCAGGTCCTGTAGTCGATATCGCGTCTGGTGACGTAATTGGGGAACATAGAGGGATTCAATATTATACGGTTGGGCAAAAGCGCCATCTCGGACTTTTCCAATCTCATCAAAGCCGCTTTGTCGTGGGGTTTTCCAAAAAAGAGAACACCGTGTTTGTGGGAACACGCAATATATGTCACTGGGATCGCCTCATCGCAGAGCAGGCTAATTATCTACTTGATATTGATTCATTGCCAAGGCGAGTGATGGCACAGGTTAGATATCGGCAGAGTCCGTTACCAGCTACAATAGTGCGGAAATGGGCCGAGGGTTTCGAACTTCAATTTGATGAGCCTGTTTTTGCTGTCACTATAGGGCAATCAGCCGTACTCTACGAGGATGATAGACTGCTCGGTGGTGGAGTGATAACTTATAGAGGTGGAACTCCTCAAGAGGGGCAATAGGCGGTTAAACTGGGTCTTGGAGGGGGTTTTGTGACTGTTTTATTTATCCTCCTGGTTCTTTTGTTGGTACTGAAAATTGCGGTTAGTACTTATATGCGAATTATGGAACTTGAGAGCGACTTAGATGAATACCTGATAAAGATTGGTGCCCAGCTCGCTTTGCAAACTGAATTAATTCAAGATCTTGGTGATATGCTTAAGGGGCATCCAGACAGTGGTTATGAGGCGTTTGGGATAATCAGTAATTTGCGATTAGAGAATTTAACCTCAGATTCTTTACCAGAATGCGCTGGTACTTTTTATCAACGTAGAGATCTTATCAATCGGTTCATAAAGGGCGAAGAAGGCAACCCGAAGATTAGGAATCTAGACAACTTCAAAAATTTTAGAACGAAGTTGTCTGTTGTGAATAACCGAATATCGTTAGAGCGTCAACTGTACAATGATATTGCTTTTCGTTATAACTGTGTTATTGACACCGCAGTTGGCTCGTTGATAGCCAAGCTTTTGAAGAGGACCGAACAACCGTACTTTGAACTTACAGCAAGCTAGTACAGTGATGATTAAGAGTTACGAATGTCAACTAATTAAGCCTGGCATATATATGGCTTGGCGAGCATCCTAGCGTTGTGGAGGGTCCCGCTGTTAATTAGGGGAGGGTAACGATTAGTTGGTTAGCTTTTCGATTTTTGATCCTTATAAAATTTGGAAAGGTCGTAAGAAAAAACCATAAGTTTAAATAAGTAGATTGAGGAAATTATTCCGTAACGCCAAGAAAGATTCTAGTTCGTTTTAAAAAACGAACTAGAATCTGGGCACGCAACAGAGCAAATCAAGCTCTGATTAAGTTCTTAAGGTACAAGCCTTAGGAGGGCTTTTGTTCTTCCTCTACCCCTGACTCCTCTTCCTCTAAGTTGGCGATGTTATCACTGGTTTCTGGAATTTCTTCGGTTGTTATTGTTTTATCGGCTTCACTATTTTCATCGGCGACAGCAGGTCGTTTGCCCTCGCGGAATGCTGCTGTGAGTAAAGCTGCAGCCTCAATAGCATCGATAGCGTTTTCTGGGTCCACTTCAGGCTCATCAGTTTTTGTGGATTTTTCGGACTTAGTCTCGATATCATTGGAAGAAGTAATATCGGTATCTGATTTATCAACAACCTCTTCGTTTGATTGTTCATCTACAGAAGTTTCTAAGGCAACTGTTTCTGAAGGAGCATCTGAATTTTCTGAGGCCTCGACAGCTTTATCTGGGTTTTCATTGTCTCCCAAAACCTCTTTATCCTCACTAGTTTCGGTTAAGCCGAATTGCGCAAAAAGGTCAGCATAAACATCTCCTAATTTTGGAGTTGCTTTATTACCTGGTTCTTCTGATGCGTAACTGTAATCGTAGTCGATGTCATTGTTGCGCCGGCCACGTCTGCCTCTTCTACCACCAGTGTTTCTTCCGGATTTGGATCGATTTTCGCCAGAAGCAGCAGACTCACCTTCTCCAGCTGAGTAGGGCAATAGTCTCTTACGAGATAGGCTTGCGCGTTGTTCGACCGGATCAATGTTTAATATTACAGCCGTAATTTCGTCTCCATTTGAGAAGGTTTGGGTTACATCCTCAATGTGCTCGTGTGCTAATTCGCTAATGTGGACAAGCCCCTCGATGCCCGCATCAATCTCCATAAAAACCCCAAATTCCGTCACTCCTGTTACAGGTCCCGTAACTTCGGTTCCAGGGGGGAATCGGTCCGGCAAACTTGACCATGGGTCAGGTTGGGTCTGGCGTAAGCCAAGCGAAATACGTTGTTGGTCCGTGTCTATTTTTAAGATCATGGTTTCTACTTCATCGCCTTCAGACAAAAGTTCTTTAGAGTGCCTGACTCTCTTTGTCCAGCTCATTTCGCTTACGTGGATTAGCCCTTCTAGGCCAGGTTCAATTTCTATAAAGGCTCCGAACTGGGTAAGATTTGTAACAGTACCGGAAATTTTCTGGCCTATCACATAATTGTTCAAAACATTTTCCCAAGGGTTAGCGGCTAGCCTCTTGATCGAGAGGTTTATCCGTTCTCTCTCAATATCCATGTCTAAAACCTGTACATTCACCTTATCGCCAACGTTAACGACCTCACGCGGGTGGGTAAACCGAGCATGTGTTAGTTCGCTCCTGTGAACCAATCCATCGAGGCCCCCAAGATTGACAAATACGCCAAAGTCAGTAATCTCTACAACTTCGCCTTCAGACTTATAACCGGGCTCCAGTTTTTTCAAGGTTTCTGCTTTTATTTCTGATACTTCGTCTTCAAGTATTGAACGACGCGAGATAATTACCCTGTTTCGCTTCCTATTTAATTCAATTATCTTCACGCGTAATCTCTTGTTGACGTATTGTGCGAGGTCAGTTACCCGCCGTATATCTACGTGGCTAGCAGGCAGGAAAGCTCGTATTCCCAGATTGCCGACGAGGCCACCTTTAACTTTGTCCACTATTTCTACTTCTACAGGTTTTTTCTTGTCGTGGATTTCCTGTAGCAAATTCCAAGCTCGCTCTTGATCCGCTCGTTTTTTCGACAAAACAATTGTGTTGTTGGGTATGTCGGAGCGAATGACGTAAACCTGAATTTTGTCACCAGGCTTGAAATATTTCGCAGCGTCCTCAGGATTAGATTCATATTCGAATAATTGATTATAGGGGAGTAGTCCCTCAATTTTTGAGGAAACATCGACAACTATTCCCTCTTTTGAGAGCATAATTATTTCGCCAGTGGTAACCATACCCCGATGTACGTGTTTGCTAGCTAATTGCTCGTCACTAGCTGCAAGGACATCTTCCATAGTGATGTTACTAGATGTTTTAGACGGAAGTTCGTCTTGTTCGGATGTCTCGCTAGATTCTTGGTTAGAGGTTTCAGCAAAACCGGTTTTTGGTTTTTCTGTTGCCTCAACCCCCGTAGATTCGGTAGCGATTACTGGAGGAATCGGGTTATCCATTTCCGCTTGTTCACCTTTTGGGTGGGTGTTTGCTTCTTCATTAGCAGCGGTGGCACCCTGCTCACCAACTGTTTCCTGAACCGGGCTAGAGTCTTCGTTATTGACTTGGTCGGTGGCCGGGGCAGGGGTATCCACGGCCGGTTTCGGCTTATCACTACTCATTGTTAGGGGTTCCTCCTTGCGGAAATTTCACGCGGCGGAGTGTCATTAAAGCACAATCAGAGGTGTCCTGGCAACCTTATGCCTCTTTTAGCTTCGAAAATAAATTTGTCGTGTGGGAGGAGCGAAACTTAACTTGCCTGTGAAAACGATTCTGGCAATTACGGCAGATCTCAGGAAAGACTATGCTTGTGTGGACTCGTTGATTAGTAAGGGTTGCCTTGGTAGTCAAGGGAGTTAGAGTTTGTTGCCAGAGGTAAAAACAGTTCAATGGCTTGGTTCAGGCTTAAGGAATCCTGGGTGAGATTATCGGAACCTTAGAAATATTTGGCAAAATTTACAGTACAACTATCAGAGACAGTACAGCTATAAAACCTGATCCGTAAGGACTAGTTGATCATTACGAGCTGTTATAGCCCGAGCAGGAAAGCTATCTAAATCCCCTTCGCCAGATATCGTATTTCGTAATGCTGTGAGTTTGCTCTTTCCTGAGACTAGAAAAGCTACAGTAAGACTTGAGCTTAAAACACGAGGGGTCATTGTTAGACGCCAACCCAGATTGGCGGTTTTAACGGCACTCGTAAGGCCTTGCGCATAGATAGCTTCGCTACCAGGGAACAAGCTTGCCGTATGGGCGTCTTCTCCTAAGCCCAAAAAAGTTAAGTCAAATATTGGCGGGTTGCCAAAGGTGTTTTTGAGTAAGTCTTCAAATATTTGAGCGGTTTTGGGTGCAGCTAGTTTCGGATCCCACGGCCACGACAGGATTTGGTTAGATGGGATTGGCACCTTCTCCAAAAGTAGTCTTTTCGCCAAGCCATAATTACTTTCTTTGCTTTCGGGAGGGACAAATCGTTCATCTCCCCAAGTTACCCAAGTTGCTTCCCAAGGTAAATCACCTTGCCTTAGGAGGCTCTCATACATTCGCAATGGGGTTGATCCGCCAGATAAATTGACTATGAAACGACCACGGTCTCTTACTGACTGTTTAGCTATTTTACTGAATAGTTCTGCGCCAGCGATTGCTACGTTTGGAACAACAATCAAATCTGAAGATTTCATCACGAGAATTATATCTCTAACGAGACTAGCTTGTCCGTTCTGGTCTATGTATGCTGTTATTAATGAATTTAAGTAGAGACGCGGCTTACAGTTTGATGACGGAATGGACGCAATCGGAAAGCTTAAGAAAGCACATGCTTTCGGTTGAGGCTGCCGTGACAGCCTACGCTCGTGAAAGAGGAGCTCCTGAGGAGATTTGGGGAATAGCAGCTCTATTACACGACTACGATTATGAACGTTATCCTATTGCAGATGGCGAGGATAAGAAGGGGCATCCCTATATAGGAGTTGCAAATCTACAAACTCTCGGATACCCCAAATTGATTGCAGATGCAATTCTAGGGCATGCTGATTATACGGGTGTCAAGCGGACTTCTGACCTAGCCAAGGTACTCTATGCTTGCGATGAGATTACTGGGTTGATTACTGCGGCAGTACTAGTTAGGCCAGACAAGGATATTGCTAACCAAACCCTCAAGAGTTTAAAGAAGAAATTCAAGGATAAGGGTTTTGCCCGGGGTGTTGTAAGAGACGATGTTCGCCGTGGAGCTGAAGAATTAGGTTTAGAACTATGGGAACACGTCGAATTTGTACTCAAAGCTATGCAAGCTAAAGCTGCAGAATTAGGGCTTGATGGGTCTTTAATCCAAAAGTAGTGATTTAGTACACTATTTAATAACCCTTATATTCCGGTGTAAGCGGTTGTCAAAGTTCACGAACGGAGGCCACAGGATTATGCCTGCCCGGCCCTCAACTGAGCCAAAAGGAATTTGACCAAAGTGTCTAGAATCCAGTGACTCTAAGGGACGACGATTGTCACTTAGGACAAACACTTTACCAGGGGATATTTCGATTTCAGGGAGGTTAGTGGTTACAGTTAGCTGGTTAAGATAAGGCTCGAATAAAAGATCACCGTTGATGTAAACCAGGCCATCTTTAATTATTATGCGGTCACCAGGAGTTGCTACGATTCGTTTAATGAGGTGGCGCTTTTGGTCGATGGGTGATCGGAAGAAAACAACATCCCTTTGTCCAAAATTTTTAATCCCGAGGCGATGGAGCCAAGTTTCGTACCTTGGGACTAGGGCGATTTCACCAGGGAGAAGCGTCGGGACCATTGAATTTCCCTGGACGATTACTATTGAATAAACAAAGTTTGTAAATACAAGCGCGAAGGCCAACAAGAGAATGAAGTTTACGACAAGTCGCCACCAGGTATTTCTGAGTCGATATGGATGTTTGATCAATTCTGACTTGTTGGTTTTGGAATAGCATCAAAAGCTTTTGGGGGTTTGAGGACGCGCCAATTCCAAATGCCTTCACGTTGAGGTGGCCAGATTACAGCTGTAGCACGTCCGGCAACTGTTAATGACCGAACAGGCCCAAAGAAACGTGAATCCTCGCTACCACCCTTAGAACTTTGCCGGTTGTCTCCCATGATGAAATAGTGGTGTTTAGGGACAATAATGTTGAGGACAACAGGAGTATTAACAGAAAAGTCGCTGTTGGGAGCTGCGAGAGCTTTAATTGTTGAGCTGTAATAAAGCTGAATCCGCGGATCTCTAACGTCCATTGGCGTAGAAGGTAAATAGGTGCGGGCCAGTCGTGGAATTGGTGTACCTCGGGGCGTGTAGCCAAAATCGACAGCCATTTTAGTTACCTCACCGTTCTCAACTATCACGAGTGGAAAGTCTATAGCGTCAGGTGTTATCAGTCCGGTGGCGGAAATAAAGTCCTGATTAATTGGGTGATTGTTAACGTATACTTGACCAGCTTCTATCCGCACTTCGTCACCTGGAACGGCAATAATTCGTTTGATAAAAAAAGGACGACGATCTCGTTCTTGTGCGGTAGGGGAGTTCTGGGGTTCGCGTACTACCACAATCTCCCCACGCCGATAGGGGCCGAGGATTTTCATGCGCCTAAGCCAATTATCATATTTAGGAATGAATACTCGGTCACCGGTTAATAGGGATTTGAGTATGTTCCCGCTACCTACCCCGCCGTTTAAATTAGGTTGCATTGAACTTCCGACTACACCAACAGTGTTGAACAAAAAAGTAATTACGAAATAGGCAATAACGAATGCTTCGATGTACCCCCGAAGCTCTTCCACGAGTCGCTTCTTAAAGGACTTCTTTGTTGTTCCGGAGACACTAGGTTTTGTTTTTCCTTTGTTCTGAGCCATCCACACTAGTCTAACCGTTACCATCGTAGGAGGTTTGGCCCTAATTATTGGGCGTCCGAATCACGCGAGATCCTGTATTTGCCCGTACGAGGTGGGTGGTGTGTTTGATAAACAACGTTTGGGGATCCTCAAACAACCTATATCAAGCATTTTGTTCCAGTAGTTATTGAATCTATCGTATCTCGTAGATCTGATTTTAGGGCACAATTTTGGCAGGTGATTGGACCTTACCAAGGTATTTAGGGTGGTTATGCGTTATTAACTTACCGGGTACTCATAAGGAAGGCGGATTTAACATTTGGGCATTACGGTGCGTGGGGTTACAACCGTCTCACATGTTCCTTATACTGCTCTAGATGATGCGTGCAGCTATAACTTACGGTGCGAGAGATATTAGAGTTGAATCCATCCCAGTGCCAATTACTGGACCTGGTGAGGTTGTTGCGCAAGTTGAGGCCTGCGGAATCTGTGGCGGTGATTACAGTATGCATCAGGTAGAAACCCAGGGCATGCATCAACTACAGAATCCCGTTATCGGTGGTCATGAAGTCGTTGGTACGATAATCCAATGTGGATTGGGATCAGAGGGGTTATCAGTTGGTAGCCGGGTGGTGGTCAGTCCGAATCGACCTTGTAGGTACTGTCCCACTTGCCGGAAAGGAAATGCTCATCTTTGTCCAAACCGACTCGCCCCAGATCTTTCCTTCGGCGGAGGTTTTGCCGAACTAATCAAGGTGACTTCCGAGCAGTGTTACCTTCTTTCCGAGAGCATTAGTTTCGTTGAGGCTACCCTAGTTGAACCTCTGGCTTGTTGCCTCCACTCCTTAAGTAGGATTTCTATTAAACCAGGGGAGTCGGTGGCTATTTTAGGTGGGGGTGTAAATGCTCAGCTTTTTGTACAGCTTTCTCATATTAGTGGTGCCCGGCGAGTAACTGTAATTGACAACATTCCGTTCAGGCTTCAGTTGGCGAAGGCTCTTGGCGCAGATGAGGTGTTGCAAGTTTCTTCGGATGGCTTTCCAGAGGTTCACCAGAGTTTGCCAGAAGGAGCTGACATCATTATCAATACTCGGGGGGCCACAGAATATACTCGGCACGCTATTGATTTGTGTGCAACAGGGGGAAGGATTTTGTGCTACGGGGTATCAAAGGCTGGCGAAACAGTCTCAATAGAACCACACCTGCTGTGGAAGAAGGAAATCCAGCTTGTTGGGGGTAGGTCTTTCAGTGATACGTTTGGATCTGCGCTTCAACTTATTTCTTCAGGTCGAATTAAAGTTGACTCGCTTGTTACGAGAAGTGTGAATTTAGAAGGGTATGTAGAAAATGTGTCTTTAGTCTCAAGGGAACATGTGAAAACTGTTGTTTTGCCCAAACAGGCCGATAAGAAGATGAGGCACGAACAAGCTTTTAAGATTACCTGATTAAGAGCTCATTGCTTGAGCACATGATCTTTAATAGTCCACTCGGAACACAAGTAATCACTTCTAATGTCCCTAGGGAGTGTAGTTTATCTATTGTTTGGCAGAAAGGTGGTCTAAGACCAGCACTGTCAAAAAACCTATAAGCGCCAAAATAAGAGCGACGCTGATCTGCTCCAGTTGAGGTGCTGTAGGGGTGGTGTCTAAAAGTTTGTTTCCGGTAAGATTCCAAGGCCATAATTTGCGGAGACTGCCCATTACTAACCCTGTCAAGACTGCGTGTGTAGTGTGTTGGTAATGCTTGAGGAGCCATGACAAAAGGCGAACAAAGCTAAGTAACCCAATAAGTGATCCGGCAGCTACTGGCCCCAATACACTAAGATCTCCAGAATTAATGGCAACAAGAAGATGATTGTATTTACCTAGGAGTACCAGCACATATGCCCCAGAGATGCCAGGTAATATTAAGGCGCAGATGGATAGGCCCCCGCAAAGAAATAAAAACCAAGGAGTTGTTGGTGTATTTGCTGGTGCTAGGCTAAACAAAAAAAATGCTCCCAGAGCTGCGCTGGCAAAGCAGGTATATTGAGTCCAATACCATTTTGTGGCGCTACGTAGCATACTTACTACTGATCCGAGTACTAGGCCAAAGAAAAAGCTGAAGAGGAGAGTATGGTGATTTGTTAATAACCATTCTAAGCCCCTAGATAAAGTTAATACAGCCGTAATAATGCCAAGCCCAAGGGTTAACAGGAATATGGTGTCTATAGATTGTTGAGCCTTACGAATCCGAAAACGTATTAGGAGCCTCAAGAAATCAGGTCGCGTCAAACTGACAAGGGAGCCTATAAGTCTGGGATAAATTCCGAGGATAAGAGCCATTGTTCCACCAGAAATTGCTGGAACAATGTTGGCTCCACCTACGGCGAAGCCTTTGAAGAAAAGTGTTACGTACCTCTGAAAAGCAGGTTTAAGGTTCACGGACCAACGGTAGCATAGAAAAAAAGTTGTCAAGCTCTGGATATTGAATGATCATAAGCCAGTTAGGTTAATCTTGATGTGTGAGTTTTGAGGGAAATCATGTCTGAAGAAATGTTAAACGGCTTAGTGGCAGAAGCGTTGGAGGATTCAGGTCTTTCGGAGTCGCATTTGACTAACCTCGCAGGTAGTTTGCTCTGGAGGATAGGTCGTTTGAGCGATGATGGTCCTGTGACGGTGCGTGTTGGTCTAGCTTCTGACGCGAATATGTTCTCGGAACTACCGAGGATGAGGAACTCGTCGGAAGCTGAGATACTTGAAGCCATTGAGGCTAAAGACTTCCGGGTTGAATGGGTTGGCCAAATACCTAGTTGAACATTCTAAATTACGAGAACGCTTGAATAGTTTCCCGATTTAGGGTCGGCCAGTCTTTTCCTCTTCGTGCATGGATTGCGTGTTTACCGAGCAGTGTATGTTCTTGGAGGTCGTTGCTAAATAAATTTGTCTTGAAGAAGGTACCTCTTTAGTGGGATATTAACCATAGGTGTGCCGAGCTAATTACGCACAGTACAAAAACTTTTTTTCTAGGTTTTACTTCCCTACGCAGAATTGCGCAAATATATAGGCTATAGTTTCTTCGGATACTTCGGAGCGACCTGTAATTTGACCCAGTTTCGTGAGAGCTACTTCTAGATCTAGTGCTGCGAGATCCTCTGGAGCTTCTTTTGCACGATAGACCAATTTAAGAGCGTCCTCTAAGAGGGCTTTGTGTCTATCAAGAGTAATCCATAGTTCAGTGGTTTGAGATCCAGCCAAAAGAGTTTCGCTAATGGCCCGTCGTAGACTTTCAAGTCCTTTTCCTGTTTGAGATGATACCTTAAGTGGCTTTTCTATCCAGGGCAGTGAGGTCCAAGCCGGGGGAAGGTCTGCCTTCGTAGCAACTGTGATTACAGAAGGTTTAATGAGGTTGCCGTAAAATTCAGCGTCACTCTCCAAGAAACGTTCGCTTCGGTCTAAAATTAATAGTGTAAGGTCAGCTGTCTCAGCGATATCGAGCGCACTTTCAACTCCAGCCTTTTCAACCGGGTCTGACGTAGTTCGGATACCAGCTGTATCGATTGCAGTAATTTGAAGTCCATTAAATTCCAAGGGGACTTCGAGATAATCCCTTGTGGTTCCTGAATGAGGGCTCACTATTGAGCGTTTGTACCCAAGTAATGAATTCAGGAGGCTCGATTTACCAGCGTTGGGTTTACCGATAATAGCTAGGCGGGCACCTCGTTGTGTAATATCTCCTGCTTGGGCGGTAGCCAGTAATTCCTCAAGATTCCGTTCAGCATGTTCGAGAGGAATCTGTTTTTCCGCCTCTGGAACTCCCTCTTCTGGGTAATCGAGGGTAGCCTGGATAGCTGCGTATACGCTCATTAGGTAAGTTTGGATTTTGTCAATTCTTTTACTCAATTCTTTCGCTAGACCGCGCATTGCTTGGCGACGGGCTTGGTCTGTCTGTGCATTTATTAAGGAAAGTACGGACTCAGCTTGAATCAGGTCAATTTGGCCTGAAAGGTATGCCCGGAGCGTGAATTCTCCTGGGCCGGCGAGTCGGGCCCCTTGTTCGATGCAGGCACCGAGCACCCCTTTCAGAACAGCAGGCCCACCATGGGTTTGTAGTTCGATGACATCTTGTCCAGTATAGGAATGGGGGCTTCGAAAAGTTAGGAGGAGAGCTTGGTCAATCATTTCCTCGTTTTTATAAACTGTACCGAGCAGGACGGTGTTGGGTGTTTCTAAGCTTGGTAGTGACTTCTTCTGGGGCTGGAAAATTTTATCAGCAATAACATAGCTTTCAGGTCCGGAAAGCCGTACTACGCCAATTGCTCCCGTACCTGGTGGGGTTGCGATCGCAGCGATAGTGTCTTCAATATTGGGTAGGGCCATTTTAGGTACCAGGGTGGCAACGGCTAACTGTTACTAGGATAGTCAGTAAGGGTTGCCACTCCTATGGTGGCATGTTCTTGTCAAGATGAGAGGCGCCTAGCCTACGGAAGTTGCTACAATTACCATCGATTCAGAACTTGGAGGGCCGTTTATTGGAAATTATCACTCTAGTCCAACAATTTGCTTCGCCAGTTCTTGATGTTGTGATGTCAGGGGTTACCCGGCTTGGATCTGAGGAAGCCTATATTACCTTTCTACTGATCTGGTATTTGGGATTTAATCCTGCGACAGGTCGGCGCATCGCCGTCTATTTTCTTGGAGGAGCCTTTTTAAATCAGCAATTAAAAATTCTTTTTGATACGGCTAGGCCATTTGAGTTAGACCAAACAGTTTTACGTTTAGAAAATGTCGATAAGGGATCTTTAGGGTCTGGCTTCCCCAGTGGCCACGCACAGAGTGCTGCAACTTTCTGGGGCCTTGCTTCTATCTACATCCAGAAGAGAATGTTCACGATTGTTGCTTTGGTGGTGGTTCTGGCAATTGCTTTTAGCAGAATATATTTGGGTTTGCATCTGCCAGTGGATGTTGTGGGAGGCCTGCTGATTGGGTTAGCTATTATGAGTTTGGGGTTGGGTCTTGACAGAGTTTGGAAGGACTCTGTTTCTTGGTTGAGATTTGTGTTGGGGTTGGCCTTACCTTTCTTAGCCCATCTGATTTTTACGTCTACAGACTCTCATGTAATTCTCGGTGGTTTGGCGGGCTTCCTGACTGGACCGATGTTGGTTAATCACCAGCTACCGGAAAAGTCTCGAGCTCGGATTATTGTTGTTGGATTAGGCCTCGTAATGGTCTTTGGTTATCTATTTGGCACTAGCATTTTGCTCTCTGAGGTAGTTAAAGATCATGTGGTTCTGGGGTTTATTAGATACCTTATTCTTGCCTATGTTGGCATTGTGTTAGTTCCTGTTGTTGCCCGCTCCTGGGGATTAAGTTTAAGGCGGTCGTAGATAATGCGGCGCCTTCGATTGACTATTGAATTTGACGGTACCGAGTTTTCAGGGTGGCAACGCCAAGCTGCTGGCGAACGTACCGTCCAGGCAGTTCTTGAGAAGGCTTTTGACCAATTACCTGGTAAGCGAAGTAGTATCTCTGGAGCTGGTCGTACAGATGCTGGGGTTCATGCCTTGGGAATGGTGGGCCATATTGATGTCCAATCTACAATCCCAGATAAGAAGTTGTCTCAGGCCCTTAACGCTTACTTGCCCAACGATGTGGTTGTGCTAAAGGTCGAGACTGTTGATGATCAATTTGAAGCGCAATTTGGATGCAAGTATCGACGGTACCTATACCGCTTTTGGGTTTGTCGAGAAGAGCGTTTTGGTTTGGCGCTAAACCGGGCTAGAGTTTTTCCAGTTTTTTCTCAATTAGATCAGGGTGCTATGTCCAGGGCTGCCAAGGTATTTGAAGGTTCCCGTGATTTTTCTGCGCTTGCTACTCAGGAAACCAGGTCTAGGATTAGGACTGTACACATGTGCACACTTGAAAGATCCCATGCCGAGTACAGGCTTCATATAGCGGGAGACGGCTTTCTTAGGAATATGGTGAGGGCCATCGTAGGAACTTTAATCTTGGTAGGTAGTGGAAAAATCTCGGTGGAGCAAGTTGATAATATTCTCGAATCGAAGGATCGTTCTCAAGCCGGGAAAAATGTATCGCCGAGGGGTCTATACTTTGTTGAGGCAGGCTATACAACGTGGGACCAGTCGATTTCTGATTTGTTGGCATTTGAGCGCATCGCAAATGTACTTGGTTAATGACAGTTCTATAATAGACGCTATGTCTAATCACTTTAAAGAAGGTCACCCAGTAATGGTCGATGTGAGTGATAAATCTGCCACGTCCAGGGTAGCTGTTGCCGAGGCTGTAGTCGTTCTGTCTAAAGATGCAACTGGTGTATTTGAGGAAAGATCAATGAGTAAGGGCGATCCGATCTCGGTTGCTGAGTTAGCTGGGATAATGGCAGCTAAGAAGACTTCGGATCTTATCCCTTTATGCCACCAAATACCTCTTTCGTCCGTACAAGTGCAAGGTGAGTTAGATGTTCCTCTAGTACGCTTCGAAGCTCTTTGTAAGACTACAGCTCAAACTGGGGTTGAGATGGAGGCTTTGACTGCTGTTTCGGTAGCCGCCTTGACCCTTTACGACATGCTTAAAGGCATGGACAAAGGTATCGAGATTCAGGCCATCCGGCTTCTCTCAAAGAGTGGAGGGAGATCGGGAACGTGGCTCCGCTCATAAGGCCATTGGGACCTGAAGATGAGTACGCTTTGATCCCGATAGATGTTTCCTATTCCACTGCTCACTTGCTTGACCCGATGGTCGGTCGTGCGCAGTTGTCATTCTATTCTAGGACGGGACATTCTTTCACAGCAGAAGAAACAGGCATGATTACCGGTTTTATACTAGGTCATGCTATGTGGGATGGTTCACAACCATCAGTTCGTGTTCGGCGAGTAGTTTCGTCTGAAAATCAATCTTATGTAAGAGCGGCTCTCTTAGAGGCAGTAATTAAAAGTGCCTACGATTCAGGAGTTTATAGCATTGAACTTGAACTTGTGTTGAGCGATGAAGCTTCCCTGAGCGTTTTAGAGGAAAAAGGGTTCGAAGTGAGGCCTATGGCACTGTATGGCAGGCGCCTTGGTTCTCAGATTAGGCCGTGAGTTAGTTGTCTAACAAAAGCCATATAATTGGGGTAAGCTGAAGCTTTTGGATAGGTAGGTCCAGAGTCAATTGCCTAAGGGGAGTATTGAAAGCTAGATCGCCAAATACTGGCTTCCGCAGGTTATCACTGTCTTTGGTTTGGTCCTATATTTGATCCAATTTAATTTCTTTTAACTTTGGAATCTGAGGTACGAGCCGTAGTGAGTCAAGCTACCTATTTCGGTGTGCCCTTTCTTGAGTTGGACCTGTCTTGGGTAAAGACCTTGAAGGAGAAACGGTCAATAGTCGTACCCGTAGTCGAGAAGCTTCGTTCTCGCTTTCCCGTATCGGTCGCCCGCCTTGCTGGGGCGGAAAATCGGAATTGCGAGCGCCTTGGCGTGGTTTCGATAAGTAGTGACCGAAACTGGTTGGAAAAAGTCCTCGAGAGCGCAAGGAGGTTTGCTATATCTGGGGAGGCTTATGTTGGTTCAACCTCAATTGGTGTTGAGGTAGGGGAAGAATGATTCTCAGGATCGGGAACTTAGTGAGGTTCAGGGTAGACTCTTTAAGGATAGATTGTTCAAATTGAAGGAGGGCCTTAGATTATGAGAAGTCGGGTTGAGAATTAATGCTTCCCCTCTGTACCCATTTCGGATTGCTCGGAGGTGACGCGTGGCTACGAAAGATAACTTGAGCGCTGTTGACCTTGCGAGTGCTTTTCTTTATGCCACAGAATGGCTCGGGGTCTTTACAGATGAAATAAATGCTCTGAACGTTTACCCAGTACCCGATGGTGATACTGGAACGAACATGCACCTAACTATGCAATCTGTCCGGAGAGAGTTGAACGAAGAGACAATTAGCAACTTTGCACAGTTAGCTCATGCTCTCGCCTACGGTTCTTTGCTTGGTGCTAGAGGAAATTCGGGGGTGATTTTAAGTCAGGTTCTCAAAGGGTTTTCTGAAAGCATAAAGTCATGTAATTCCGTTGGCCCAACAGAGCTAAAGTTAGCTCTATCTGCCTCATCTAAAGCTGCTTACGCAGCTGTTATTGAACCTGTCGAGGGTACTATTCTTACCGTGGTGCGAAAAGCTGCAGAAGAAGCCCAGGGTAGCCGAGGAGCTACTGTTGAGGTTCTCAGATCGGCTCTTGAGGCTGCCCGTGCTGCTCTTAAAGAGACTCCTGAGCAACTTGAAGTATTGAAACAGGCCGGGGTTGTTGACGCTGGTGGCCTTGGATATGTGAGGTTACTTGAAGGATTAATAGCCTTTCAGGAGGGGACAGAACTACCATTACCACCAATCATCACTCGGCGCGCCCAAGAACAATTTGAAGAGGAAGAATTTGGGTTTTGTACAGAGTTTCTTCTTTCTGAAGTTGAGGCCCCAACAAAGACAATTCAGGAAATTGTCCGGCCGTTTGGCGATTCTCTTCTGGTTGTTGGGGCTGAGGGGTTTGTGAAAGGTCATATTCACACTGAAGATCCAGAACGTCTGCTGGCAACTGTCGCTAAGTTTGGAAAGATGGTGCGAGCGAAGGTTGAAGACATGAGTGAACAACATTCTGAGATCCTAGCGGGGGCTGAATTATCCGATGCTGAGCCTAGTCGGAGTGGTTTGGTGACTGTGAGTAGTGGTTACGGCATTACTAAGGTGTTTCGAGGACTCGGAGCCCGTGTTGTTGGTGGAGGGCAAACTGATAACCCTAGTGTTGAGGATATTGCGGATGCTGTTCGGAGTGTCGGGGCTGATCAGGTGATAGTACTCCCTAATAATAAGAATATCGTTATGGCTGCAGAGCGTGTGACCGAGTTGCTGCCCGATAAAGAAATTTATGTTATCCCAACTAATACCCTTGGAGCTGGATTAGCTGCAGCCGTGCTTTTTCAGGAGAATCAGGAAGCTAGTTCTCAGATTGATGAGATGAGGGCTGCAGCTAATCTTTCGCTAACGATCGAGATAACCGTTGCTAGTCGCGATGCTGATATAGATGATATTTCCGTTAAAGAAGGGCAAGCGATTGGTCTAGTAAATGGTGAATTGCAGTACAGTGATAGTGAAACGAAAGATTGCCTGTTGGGGCTCCTGAGGAAGATTGATCTTACTGAATTTGAGATAGGAACCCTTTTCTTTAGTGCGGGTTCAGGATTAGAGGTCGCACAGGAGCTATTGGAAAAAATCGAGAAGGATTTCCCAGAATTAGAGATGCAACTCCTTTCCGGGGCTCCGGACCTGTATCCGTATCTTCTTGTTTTGGAATAACGATTAAAAATACAGGCATGGCTTTTCCTCTGCCGAGGACTTTGTAGATACGGTTAGGATCTTATCCAATGATGAGGAGTAAGATTGTTGCTGCGACTATTATTCTTATAGGTTTTCCGTCTGGCATAGCGCAAATATGCGAGGACGAGCTTTTAGGTATATACAATGATGAGGAGTTGCAAGCCCAGGCGACTGGTGTATTTGCAGCCAATGCGTTGACCCGGGCAGTGGCAATGGTCGAGCCGGCTCTCCCACCGTTCGTTTTTGAGCAATCTTTGAAATTTGATGAGGCTGATCCAAAATACCGGGAAGCTGTTTTTTTAGAGAAACGTCACCTGTTACCAAAAGACTGGGAACCAGGAGTAATTGATGCATCATCCTGGCGTAACATGATCTCGTCTTTTGTAGGGTGGTATGGGGTGTCGGAAGTCCTTGTGGGGCCATCTTTAACAAATGCTGATCTTGTTAAAGACTTGGCATTAGCTTTGGAAAGTGTAGCTAAGGTAGTACGGCCTCTCGCAGTTATCACCACGCTTACTAACGATTCTACAAGGGTAGGCTTTATGGCTCTCATTTGGAATTGGACCAGATACCCTAGGTTAATAGTCTTCCGTCCACCTGAAGGTGTCCCTTCGCCTGTCACGCCTGATTCGATTGTGCAGCACTTAGAGACGTGTGCCATAGGCGTCACAGACTGGATATCAGCTACCGAAGAAATAGCCCGGGAACTATTTCTTTTACAAGACAATACAGAAATGTACATAGTTTCTGGAATCCCCGATCGTGGAGATTATCTACCAAGACTTGTTGACGCAGGGGACGAGATTGGGGTGTTTTCTTTTGACGCTCCCGAGGTTTCTAATTTAGAGGCATATTCAACTGTTTTTAGTGGTCCAAAACTGGATGTTCTAACTCTAATTAAGATCTTGCCTCATTTGCAGATTAACTTTTCCCCACACCGTATCTTCTACTATCTGGTTACACCTAACTACTCGCAGTAGTAATCTGGCGATTAAGGGCATCCCTCATGTCGAGGGTTGCCTGCCTTGATTGAACCCAGAAGTCAGTGTGTTCACCCAGATACGTTAGAGATCTACTAGCATTGATGATAGCTCCTTGACCCCCAGGCATAAAAGCAGCTGAAACAGCTTTTGGGCCTGCTCCTTGAGCACCGAATCCAGGTACAAGCAAAAGACTTTTAGGCAATATGGCCCTAATTTCTGCAAGGATTTCGGGGAACGTACCCGCTACAACAGCCCCAATGGGGGAGAACGTGTGGTCAGTCCCATACTTGGCTGCTAGTTTATGCAATTCTTCAGCAAGTTGACGATAAACTAGCTTTCCAGATGCCAAAACAAGATCCTGCAAGTCGCGACTTCCTGGGTTCGAGGTCTTTACTAGGACGAATAAACCACGACCATTGCTAACCGCCGAGCTTACGAAAGGATCTAAGCTGTCAAACCCCAAATATGGGTTCACCGTTAGAGCGTCACTTGAGAATACGCCATCAGCAAGATAGGCACCTGCGTAAGCTTCTGCAGTAGACCCTATGTCACCTCGTTTAGCATCTAGGATTGTAGGTATACCTAGGGAACGACAATCGGCAAGTAGTTGTGCTAGAGCTATATGTCCAGAGACGCCCATGCCTTCGAAAAAGGCAATTTGTAGTTTAACGCATGCGATTAAATCTTCAGTTTCTTCGAGTATAGCTCTAAAGTAGTTAACGACGGCCCGAGCTACCTGGGCAGGGTCACCGTCATGGTTAGCTGGGTTGGTAGAAGGATGCTGAGTGGGCCTTGGATCGATACCTAGGCACACACGGGTATCGTGATGGTCGATGCGCTTTTGGAGTTGGTCAAGAAAGGGCTTCATAATTTCACATTCGTAATAAAAATAGTAAGGTTTCGTTAATTAGTCTAGGCGGCTGCCCTCCCATGGCAGTGTTTATATTTTTTTCCACTATTACAAGGGCAAGGGTCGTTACGGCCAACTTTCTCTTCTCTCTGGACTGGTTTGACAGGTCCAGTTTTAGCTCCGAGGTTAGGATCTCCAAGGAGCATCTGGTCTGTACTGTAGTTGACGCCACGTTGGTGCTTACGACGTTCTAGTCTATTGTCGGTATTGATTTGGACTCGGAAAAGGAGCTTGGCAGCGTTAAGGCGTATTAAGGATTTCATTTCTTCGAAGAGATTGAAACCCTCAAACGCGTATTCTTGAAGAGGATTCCTCTGTCCATAACCACGAAGACCGATACCTTGACGCAAAATATCCATGTTATGAAGATGTTCTTTCCAGTGTTGATCGACTACCTGGAGAACAATAAAATGTTCAAGTTGTCTGAGTAGTTCGGGAGTGACCTCTTGTTCACGCGTCGAGTATGCTTCTTCCAAGACCGGGATTAATTCCTGGGTACCCTCGTCTGGGGTCTTACCACGAAGCGCTTCGAAGTCAAATGTTTCAAGTGATGGCACTGCTTCTAACACTCCAGCTTTCATAGTGCCGATGTCTTGTTCTTCAGGCTCAAGTTCAGGATTCAGATAGTTCTGTACTTGTGAGTCTATGTATTCAGCAATCATGTCTTTCACATCTTCGCTAATGTCGGTCCCAAGTAGAATGTCACGTCTTTGACGGTAGATTACTTCCCGCTGCTTGCTCATTACGTTGTCGTATTCGAGTAGTTGCTTTCGGATGCCAAAATTACGGTCTTCAACTCGTTTTTGGGCACGTTCGATTGCACCCGTCACCATCTTCGCCTCAATTGGCTGGTTGTCGTCCATCCCAAGGCGGTCCATCATTCCCAGTACCCGTTCATTTGCGAACAAGCGCATCAGGTCGTCGTCGAAACTGACGTAAAAGCGGCTGGATCCTGGGTCTCCTTGGCGACCGGAACGGCCTCGGAGTTGATTATCTATACGCCGCGACTCGTGCCTTTCGGTTCCTATGATGTGCAGGCCGCCAAGCTCTATAACCTTTGCCTGGTCGGCTTGGGCTTCGTCCCGAATTTTCTCAAGACGGAGGATAATGTTTTCTGGTAGGTCAGTAAGTGTTGATGCGATTGAACGGGCTTCTTCGGATTTTCCAAGCATCACTGCTTTAATGAACAGTTCAGTGTTCGTGTCGTATCGTTCAAACCCTTCTCGCTCAAGCAGTTGACGAGCAAGCATCTCGGGATTTCCGCCAAGTACGATATCAGTTCCTCTCCCAGCCATGTTTGTGCTAATTGTTACTGCAGCACTTCTGCCTGCCTGGGCAACTATCTCTGCTTCACGGTCATGAAATTTAGCGTTTAGAACCTCATGAGTAACGCCTTTCCGACTAAGCATTTTAGAGAGGGTTTCTGACGCCTCAATGGTTACTGTACCGACTAATATAGGTTGGCCATTGTTATGGATTTGAACTATTTCTTCGACGACAGCGTTGAATTTTCCAGGAACAGTTCGGTAGACTACGTCCTCGAAATCAGTCCGGATGATCGGCATGTTCGTTGGGATAACAAGTACATCACTACCGTAAATTTCTTGAAACTCCTTTTCCTCTGTCTTAGCTGTGCCTGTCATTCCAGAGATCTTGTCGTAAAGCTTGAAGAAGTTTTGATAGGTTACAGTCGCGAGAGTTTGATTTTCACGCTCGATCTTTACGCCTTCTTTCGCCTCGATGGCTTGATGGAGGCCTTCGCCGAAGCGACGTCCAGGCATTAATCGACCAGTAAATTCATCTACGATTACGATTTGGCCAGTGTCATCCCTCACGTACTGTTGGTCGCGTTGATAATGTTCAGTTGCCCTAAGGGCCTGCCGTAACATGTGACCCGTCTCCATATTTTGTGCGCTAAAGATATCTTCGATCCCAAGCAAGGATTCGGCTTTAGTGATTCCTGACTCTGTAAGGTGGATATCTTTGCTTTTTTCATCTGTTGTGTAGTCACCGGTTGGTGGCGTTTCGCCTTCGCCAGGTTCACCCTTTTCCAACTTACGAGCTATTTTCTCCATCGTAAAGTACATATCGGTAGCTACTTCAGTTGGGCCCGAGATAATGAGCGGCGTGCGAGCCTCGTCAACGAGAATAGAGTCGACTTCATCGATGATGGCATAGTGTAGTGGGTTAACTTCTCGCAATACGAGTTGGTCCGGCTGGAAAGCCATATTGTCCCTCAAATAATCGAACCCCAATTCGCTGTTGGTGATATAAGTGATGTCAGCTCGGTACGCATCACGTCGAGATTCTGAATCAGTAGAGTGTTCAATAACAGCGGCTCTAAGGCCAAGCCCCCGGAATATAGGTCCCATCCACTCCACACCTGTGCGAGCAAGGTAATCATTTGTAGTTACGAGATGGGTACCCTTACCGGGAAGAGTATTAAGCGCAAGTGCAAGCGTGGCAACAAAAGTTTTTCCCTCACCTGTTTTCATTTCAGCTATTCGCCCGTAGTGCAGAGCGGCGCCACCGATAAGCTGGACATCGTAATGGCGCATTCCCATATTTCTGACCATAGATTCTCTAGTCAACGCAAATGCTTCCGGGAGAAGAGTTTCTAGCGTTTCGCCACCTTCGAGGTGGCGACGCTTAAGAACGCTAAATTCTTCAGCGAGATTATCCAAATTTTGTGATTTTTCTTCAAGAGAATTGACCGCGGCAACTACTTCGCCTTCTAGGCGTCGTACATCACGATAATTGTTATCAAAAATGTTTTGGAGGAAACCGAGCATTGAAGCCTTTCTCTGCCAAGCGACCCATATCAACCATGAGGTCACTATTCCGCATTGTCCCACTTTAGCATGAGGTGCTAATACCCTCATAAAGCGTGTAGTTACTTACTGCTAGTGGAGCAGTGCTAGCGAATTACTGCCATAACGCCGTATTTCGAAATGCCTTTCCTGCTTCCAATTGCATTGAGAAATATCTAGATTTGATGGAAATTGTAAGGCAATAATTCGCACTCCCATTCCAAGATAGCTTTCGATATTTGTGAAGATTTCTATGAGGTTTAGTTCGTAAGGCGGGTCCACAAAGACTACATCGGGCTTGAACTTGTTCTCCTGGACGTACGAAAGGGCGTCGGCACAGGTTACAGAGATATCTAGTTTCAGTTTACGCGCGTTAAGGCGGATTGTTCGGGCTATAGTTTCGTCAACCTCTACGCACGTAACGTTCCAATCTCGACTGGCTGCTTCGAGTCCGACTACTCCAGTGCCGCTGTAAAGGTCTAGAAAAGTACCTTTAGATTTGAATGCAAGTATATCGAATAATGCTTCTCGTAATCGACTCGGTGTTGGCCTGGTTTTACCTTTAACAGTAGTTAGCTGGGCTCCTTTTGCCCGTCCCCCTATGATCCGTGGTGCAGCCATATATCGGAGCATACCGTCTAGCGTGATACAGATCACTATGGGGAGCCAGATAACCGTCTTTCATGGTGATGGTTAGGACCTGTTTTGACTGTATGGCTTTTATTCAGAGTTAGTAAATAATCTGGCTAGTTAGAGGGAGATTAAGGGGATCTTTGGATTTCTTATGCCTAAGGATTAGAACTGTTCCGAAGGCGAAACCAAGTGATGTTAGGACATGGGAAGATATTTTTTCCATATTGGGTCTAGATCGGGCATAAATCCATACGAAGAGGTGAAGAAGAAACGTGGCGCATAAGGTCGTTTGTTGAGCTCCATATTTGCCTCTTGTGGGGTACGATCACGCTTGCGCGAGTTGCAACGAAAACAACATGCAACTACATTGGTCCAGGCGGTTATGCCGCCGCGGCTTCTTGGGAAAACATGGTCAAGGGTAAGACGATTAGTTCGACTACCACAGTATTGACAGGTGAGGTTGTCTCGCCGAAAGACATTTTTTCGGTTGAAAGTAACACGATGCTTGATCGGCCTTCGCACGTAACGTTTAAGCCTAATGACACTAGGGACCAGAAACACTGTTTGCGGTGAACGGAGAACGGTTTCGGCATCCTCGACCCGTTCTGCCACTTCGTGCATAAGGAGGGATACCGCCCTTTTAACTGAACAAACATGAAGTGGCGCGTAGCTGGCGTTCAAAATCAGAACCTGTGCTCCGTTAACACTGTGGAGGGGTACCTGAGGCGCGGAGTTTGATCTTAAAGTGTGCTCTACGTTGTAAGTGGTTTTTGGCTTGGCGGCAAGTACCTCCAACTGGGATTGTTTCTAGTATAGCCCTTGGTGATTTCCTTATCGAGGTTCCATTGCTAAATTAATTAAGTTGGCAACTAGCGTTTTGTAGGAAAGTCCCGAAGCTTTCCAGAGCTTGGGGTACATACTAGTATCAGTGAAGCCTGGCATCGTGTTGATTTCGTTGACGTAGATCTGGCAACGTGTCGAATCGTAGAAGAAGTCCACTCGAGCTAGACCTGCGCAGTCAATAGCTTGAAAAGCCTGTAATGCGAGTTGGCGACAGCTAGTTGCAATCTTTTGGCTTACAGGTGCTGGGATTATAAGATTCGTAAGGCCGTCTGTGTATTTGGATGTGTAATTGTAGAAGTCTGAGGTGTAACTTACTTCCCCCACCACGCTTGTAGACGGCTCATCATTACCGAGAACGCCAACTTCTAGCTCCTGTATTCCTGTTAGGCCCTGTTCAACTATGACTCGACGATCGTGTTCTAAGGCGTTTTCAATTGCTGATGACAGCAGCTTTGGTGTATCGACTCGGGAAATACCAATGCTAGAGCCCAAGTTAGCTGGCTTAACATAAACTGGCATTCTTAGTGATTCTAGATCAACTAGAACTGCTTCTGGATTTTTGCGCCAATTGATGGACAAGATCGTCCTGAAATCTACCTGTGGTAAGCCACAGGAGGCGAATACTTGTTTCATTATGATCTTGTCCATCCCCACAGAGCTCCCTAGAGTTCCTGTACCAACATGGGGTAAATTAAGCAATTTCAGGAGACCCTGGATACTCCCATCTTCACCATACGGGCCGTGAAAAAGAGGAAAGATGACGTCGTATTGTTGGTTTTCTAGTAACCCGAAATCTAAGCGGACTTTGGAATCGGGGTCTACGACGGAAAGATTTTGTCCGTCTAATAGTTGGATAGACTGTTTAAGAGAAAGCCACGTTCCATTCTTGTCTACAACCAATGGAGTTATTTCGATCCCTGTAATGCCAGCTTTTAGGACTGATCGCGCCGAAGAGAGAGAAACGTCATGTTCTTCGGATCGACCACCGCATAACAGCAAAACCTTGCAAGCCGACATGCAACCCCCTATGAGTATATTACACAATATGTGTAGTATAGATCTGCCTGACTGTTTCGGTCAATAATCTGCGGTTATTGTAGTGTTCGACAATTTGACTTGACAGTACTAGATTCGGGAAAAGATCTTGGTGTGAGAGATGGTAGGAAAGATAGCTAGAGAAATCAAGTAGTTTGGTCACCTGTGTTTCAGGAATTCTAATTATGATTCAAACAATATATTGCTGAGGTGGGCCGGGTTTTAACAGATTGTTTAGGTTGACTGAAGAAGGACTATGACTTCCCTATAAAGGTCTCGATCACCTCTCTAACGTTACTATCGAGGGTGTTGACCTCACCTGAGAGGTTGCCATCGCGCAAGAAAACTATACGATCAGCAAAGAGAGCGGCTTTTGGGTCATGGGTGACAATTAGGACAGTCCAATCATGGAGATTTACCCCTTCGCGGAGTATTTGTAGAACATCTGTGCCTGTTTGGCTGTCAAGATTTCCCGTGGGTTCGTCGGCCAATATAACTGCGGGACTATTAATTAAGGCTCGAGCTAAAGCAACTCGCTGTCGTTGGCCTCCGGAAAGTTCACGAGGTTTGTGTTGTAAGCGATCATGGATTGCAAGATTGATGGAAAGTTGTTTAAGGCGATCTGCAGCCTCATGTTGGTTGCCGCTTATTTCTGCAGGAAGGAGGATATTTTCACGTGCCGACAGATTAGGGATCAACTCAAAGTTCTGAAATACAAAGCCGAGTCGATTTCGTCGCATCATGGTCAAATCATCGTCATTCAGTAGGGAAGTGCGCTGATTCTCAATGAGTACTTCGCCCGTATCCGGTATTTCCAGAAGTCCTAGCAGATGGAGCAGGGTACTCTTACCGCTTCCGCTTGGACCCATAACTGCTACGAATTCTCCGCTGTTTATTGTCAAGCTGACCCCTTCAAGTGCTTTAACAACTTCCCCGCCTAGAAGGTAATGCTTAACTAAATTCTCACCAGTGATTGCGGGACTTTGGCATTTCTTTTGGGCAGTGGGCTGGGATTTTCTCGAGACTTGTTTATGCATAAGTTACTCCGAATTTAATGCGAGGTTAGGAGGAAGTTTACTAGCTCGTTTCGCTGGAAAATATGCTGCCAGTAAGCCTATAAGTGGTGAGGAAAGAAATGCGACAATTATTAAGCGCCAGGGGAAAATAGCTCGTATAGAAAATCCGGTTAATTCTGAAGCTCCGGTTGTTATGGTTTGAGCAAGTAACATACCGACGACTATTCCGATTAAAGCCCCTACTAAATTTATTATTATCCCTTCTGTCGCAATCATGGAGGATACCCCTTTTCTAGTAAGCCCCAATGTCCGTAATACTGCTATTTCGTGCTGACGGTGGGAGAGATTCATCCCAAGGGTGTTAGAGACGCCTAAGGCAGCCACGAAGATTGTCAAGAAGAGAAGGGCATTAGTTGTTAGGAATGACCTTCTAGCAAGAGATTGTATTTGTTCGCGGTAGCTTTGGTTTAGGGTGATGTCAAGGAACAGGTGTGGGAAAGATTTGAGGAGGTCTTCCCGGACCTGTTCATGAGAGAAACCCTCTTTGACGGTCATGACAAAGAGGTCGGGTGAGCCCCCGCCAAATAAATCGACGTCGTTTATGCTGCCTACGAATGTTTCTCCACCGCCAGTAAAATCCACTACTATGCCTGATACGGGGAAGTCACGGAACCCCTCTGAGGTTCGTAGCTTTACGTTTGATCCGAGTTCAACTCTGAACTTCTCACGAATCGTATTGGCAGCTAGCACAGATCCTCCTTGCTTAAGAGCTTCGTAACTTGTTAGGGCATTACCTTGATCACGAATGTGTTGGAATGAGCCGAATCCCCCATCAGGATTAAAGCGTTCCGGGTCAATTAGTACAAGCGCAACAGTTCGTCCGTTAGATAATCCTTCCGGTAAGTATCGGATTGCACGGATACCGACGCCAGATATTACGTTAACCTCAGGTACTTGTTGGGTGGCCTCTAATACGAAGTTGTCAGGAAAGTTTACTGGTGTGGTCACAAATAAATCGCCTACTACTGTAGTATCTACCCACGTCTCTATTGAGCGGTGGATTCCGGTAACCATAGAGCCTACGCCGATGGTGAGCCCCATTCCTAGGACAACCGAACTTATCGCTACACTGTTTCTAGCTGCATTGCGTTTTGCAAAATTCGCACCGAGGCGACCTGGCATGCCGATAAAGACGGCAATATAGGGAGTTAAACCGTTAATTAAGGGATTAAGAAAAATAGGTGCAAGTAAAGTCAAGCCTGCGAAAAGTAGGGCCATAGCGAATGCACTTGCTGCGATTGCCCATATTCCGTTCCAGGGAGTTACCGCAATCCCAATCCCTAAGCACAAGAGAATCAAACCTAGAAAAAGTGAGGGGGTGGTAGGTTCGTGAGTGAGGTATGCCGCTCGATTAGCCGCAAGCGGGGATGTGCGTGAAGCAACTTTCGCTGGGAGCCATCCAGCTATTAGTGATGAGGCTAATCCGACAATGCTGGCTAGGAGGACAGCATCTAAGGGAAAGACTAGTGTCCGATATTCAAACCCTAGAGCCCAGGCGTTAAATCTAGTTATGGTGTAGGACAAAATAACGCCCAAGATTATTCCTGATAAAACTCCTAAAATACCTACAATGACAGCTTCAAATATAGCTATTAAACCAATCTCGCGGCGGAGCAGACAAACGGTGCGGAGGAGTGCATATTCCCTTGTACGTTCGATGACTGCGGCAGTGAACGTGTTGTAAGCCATGAATGCTCCAAGGGCCATTAATGTTGCCGCGAGTATGGTCAGTCCTGATTGAAGAGTATCGCTAAGGCCAGTTGCAAAATTGCCTATAGAGGCTGTGAGGACAACTGTAGAGGTTGGCCCTAATAGTTTTAATAGGCGATCCTGACTTTTTTCGACGTTAGCTCCAGAAGTTAGGTGGAGTTCCAGTAAGGAGGCTCGTCCAGAGAGTCGTACGGCTTTTTGAAGATCGTCGATGTGCACTAAACCCACGCGTCCCGCATTATTTGAGGCCAGTCCATGGCCTTCATCAAGTAGCCCAGTGATGTAGAAGGGAATTTCGCCGAATTGTGTAGCGAAATTTATGGTTTCACCAATATCGTAATCTCGAGATTTTGCAAATCCATTTGAAAGAGCAATGCCGTTTGTTCCTTGTGTTGGGAGTTTACCGCTAGCGAGGGTGACGGGTAGATCTTCGCCTGATTCAGTTATCCGTCCTGACAATTGAAAACCTGAGTCTATACCAGGAATTATTGGGGCCTTGAAATTTTTTACTTCTCGAATAGGTTCAGCTCTATAGTTCAGAACCGGGTATATAGCTGATATTTCAGGATCAAGTTCTATGGCCGCTATGATCTCATCGCTTTCGAAGAAAGCGCGACCTGACGCACCGGGTACAACGAGCAAGTCTGTTTTCCCAGCAGCAGCCTCGAGTGCGCTACCAAGGTTAGCCTTTATATTAGCGCCAACTGACAACGTGGCTAGAACCGCAGCAATGCCTAGTCCCACCCCGAGGATCGTGGCTGAACTTCGCCAAGGGTGGCGAGCAAGGTTGCGTACCGCAAGGCGAAGCAAAACCCTCATGGTTTGCAGTTTACTCTACAAGGCGATAGGTACCCATATAACATCAGAAGTTAGGTAGAAGTAGGGTCAGTTGTTTTAATGGATCGCTTAGTTAGGAGAGCAAGGCCTCCTAATAGTGGTCCAATGAGAAAGTAAAGATAGTGGTTGCATAAGCGCCAAACCAGTATTGTGGCACTCAGCAGTCCTGAGGGTACTTGCCCTTTTAGGGCATAAGTCATAGCTATTTCTTGATAACCACTAGCTCCCGGGCTAGGTACAACAAAAGCAAAATTGTGAATTACCACCTGTAACGCATAAATTGATAGATGGGGAATGTTTAGGCCTAGAGCGATGAGGATTAGGATAAATATCGAAAAGTACAGCAATCTTGTGAAAGCTGAGAGAACGTGAAACCCTACGTGCCAAGTCCAGGAGACAGTCGAAAATCGTTCGCTAGCCAATCCTAATTGCGTGAGAAAAACATTGCTTCGTGGTTGTAATTTTCTAAATAAAGGAAAACTAATTAATCGGGCTACGAGCCGGGTTGTAAGCGGAAGTCGAAATACCAGGATATAGCTTACGGTGAGAGATAGTGCGGATAGACCTAGAATAAAGAGGGGTAGGTTGTCTATTGGGAGGCTTAATCCCCTTTTTGTTAAAAGTACGAAAGCCGCAGGAACTGCCCAGGCAAAAAATGTCATGTCACCAACAAGGGTCATGACTGTTACGGCTGTAGCGTTTTGGGGGCTTAGGCCAAAACGATTTAAGAGGAAAGCGATTCCGAATGAATTTCCTCCGCCAGCTGGCGTGATTGTGGAGCTGAAGACACCAAAAACGTGTGTTTGTACTGCCTGCCATAAGTTGAGGCGATTACCAACTCTCGAAGCTAGTGCGATGGTTCTAAGGCCAGCAGTAATCCACCAAGAAATTATTAAGCTAATGATTCCGGGTATAAGGCGGATGTCGAAATCAGCTACTGAGTTTCGAATTTCCGTGAGGGAAAGATTGGGTAGTACTATCCATAGACTAAGAATCCCCAGAACCAGGGATATGGATATTGCTTGCCATAGACGTAGCACGAGTTACCGTACCAATGGAAGGCCCTGCCCGACTACACTTATGTCAACTCTACGGTTGACTGCATAGTGATAAATGTATTGGGCTATACGTGAGCTCATCCCACCGAAATCTAGGGCTGAAGCACCAGAGGCAAAGGCCTTACGTGTCTCTAGTGAGGTTTGATAATTATTGATTGTTGAGATTAAAGTATTCGCGTCGGGAGCATAGTGACCTAGTCCTTTTTGTTCGAGAAAATCTATTAATACGTTTTCAACCCCGCCAAACCTCGATGTGGCAATAATCGGACGACCGACAGCAAGGATTTCATATACTGTCGCTGGTCCTGTTTTGGCGATGGTGATATCGCTTGCAGCGACGTAGGTAGCCATATTGTCGGTGAATCCTGTAACCCGTAAGTCCGGTTTCCCAAGATACTTTTTTTCCAGAACTTCGCATAGAGCTTTGTTGCGTCCTGCGACCACTACAATCTGAAGGTTAGGACGTATGTTCATTAGGATTTCGACTAAACGTTCAGATTTTCCTCCAACACCCTCTCCACCTAATGCTATCAAGATGGTAAATCGGTTGTCCAAGCCTAAAGCGTCTCGCGCTTCGGTTTTTCCAGGAGCTTCAAGGAAAGCTCTTCTTACAGGGTACCCAACCACATCGATACGGTCTTCTCTAATTCCTAAGTGATGGAGTCTTTGTTTAGATATTGCACTACCCACTATGAATCTTTCTGCATTTTTATCAGCCCAAAGGCCATTGGCATTTATGGTTGATGTTTCGAAGGTTAGGACGGGAAGGTTAAGTCCAAAAGTTGTTTGTGCAAGAGTAAGGGCCACGGTAAGCCAGGCGTGGTTAGCCACCACCAAGTCTGGCTGATCAGTGGCGAGACGTTGGGAGGCTACCTCTGCGAAAGAACGAAGAAGTCTCCTTTGAATAGAAACTGTCGCAGAAGGAAAGCGATCTACAAGGAGCTGACCCCATACAATTGACCAAGGATTCATGAGGGCGTATTTCCAAGCATTTTTGTGTCGTCTATCCTGTTTTTGAAAGCCATAATCGATCATTAACTCGTCTACTTGCACATCAACTTGAGGGTAGTCACGGCTGACGGCTTCGGCCATAGCTGTTGCGGAACTGACGTGTGATCCGCCAGCAGAGATTGTAGCGAAAAGGATGCGAGGCTTGGGTCGGTTCATAGGGTGAAATTATCAAAGTTTTTAGGTGATTAAGCTATCCCCATTCAATCGCGTTGTCCGTCGAAATATAAACACTAAATATCCATAGAGGGTTCATTCGGAGTAATAGTTCTTAAATGACTGCCTCCAAGGTTCTCCTTATTCCCTCTTGCCAGGGAATCTTTGGATGATAACCTAGTTCCCTCCTTGTGCAGGTTATATCAAAGTGCACGTTCCGTAGCATGAGTTGTCCTCGATAGCCAGTAAGTGGGGGCTCGGTTGATGGACTAACAAGTGCAAACAACTTTTCCATTACAATGCCAGCTGGACTTGCTAGCCATCCGGGGATCGAAACTTGCGGGGTTGGGCAGCCAACTTGATCAGCAATATTCTTAAAGAGTTGCGCCCAGCTTGGCGCTCCCTCATCTGCTATTACATAAGTTTTTCCAACTGCTTCAGGGCGATATGTCGCTAGTTCTATTCCGTGTACGAGATTTTCTACGTAAGCCGTATTAATCACTGCTTTTCCTGAATTGACTACAGGGAGTCGTCCTTTCTGTAAGGCGGAAAGGATCCGAGAAAACTGAGGATCCCTTGGGCCAAATGGCCATAAGCCAGGACGAATAACTACCCCTTCGAGCGAGTGCGATGTCAGTACGATATCTTCAGCTTGGATTTTAGAGCGCGCATAAGGGAGAGAGTGGCGATCCCTTGGAACTGATCTAGGATCAGCATTCTTAAAGCCAGTGTATCTGTGTACCGCAACGCTACTGATGAGTACAAATCGAGTGACCCCTAATTCTTCAGCGCGGCGCAAAAGGTTCCAGGTCCCATTAACGTTAACCTTTTCGGTGAGATTACTGCTTCCCCAATCCGCAACTCGAGCTGCAGCATGTATAACAACCGTGTGTTTCGGTATGTTACGGAGTGATATGGGATCAGTGATATCACCGTAAACTATAGTTAGAGCAGGGTGGCATGAGTCTGCTTCGAGGTTTCTCGTACTACCCCAAGGAGATACAAGGGCTATAACCTCAGAGCCAGCTTTGAGAAGGTGTTGGACGATATGGCTTCCAATAAAACCGTGGGCCCCTGAAACTAGGATCTTCATGGAAAAAGTTGGCCCTTACGAGCGAGAGAGAAAATATCAATGCTGATTCCAACAATGAAGTGCAAGGCTACTGGGTAGAATAAGGATTTTGTTCTGACTGCTATCACAGCAAACAGTAGGCTTGCCGGAAATGCCGCAATTGTTTCAGCAAACGGTTTTCCAAAATGAACGACGGTAGCAGCAAAAGCTTGGAGCCATATTGCCGGTATAAGTCCGAGAGCTCTCTCGAGAGTCCTAAGTAAGAACCCACGATAAAAGAATTCGAAAGAAGCGTAGTAGAGGATATAGAATCCAGCCCAAATGACGAGCGCTTGCAGGGAGCTACCAGCGGAGCTTCCTGGCCAGGGGTAAGTAGCTTGTATGGCGGGGTCAGCTGAAGCGAGTCTCATAAGTACAAGGGCTAAACCCCCGCCAAAAAAGACTATAATTGATCCTGCTTGATAGTCGCCTAAGGCCAAGCCGAGACGCTTGCGGGTTAGTCCTAGGGGTCCAGTCAGTATTTTGGGCACAAACCATAGTAAAAGTATGCTCCAAGCCACACTAGTTATCGCTGACCTAAAGTTGCGTGGTTCAAAACTAATTAGGTTCGGTCCTGGTGTAGCTAGATACCAGAAGGCGATTTGAAGCAAGATTGCTGCTAATAACGTGTACCAAAGTTTCGAAGAATTTCTAGGGAATAATTGACTCAGATCTTGTGCTAGATCCCTAAAGATTTGCACGCTAAAGGGCTTTTTGAAATATCCGGTATGTTTTATAGAGAGAGGCTCCGGTGGCAGCTATCCCCTTATTCATCGGATCGTTATCTTCGAGTATCCATGAGCACTCAGCTTCATGGTAGGTTGCTTGCCCCCGCTTAGCTATCTCGTCTATCATCACCAATTCGAATCCTCGCTGACGGTATTCTGGCAGCACACCCAGGATAGGGAGACGCGCTCGGTTAATGATCTTCTTCCGATTGAGTAGGTGCATAAACCCGAATGGCAACAATCGTCCTCCCATGCGTTTTAATACGAGGTTGATGTCAGGCAATGCGATTGCTAAACAGACCACCTCGCCTTCATATTCAGCGAACAGGGCAATGTTGGGGTCAAGAATCAACTTTAAATCGTTTGCCAGTTGGTCTAGTTCAGCCTCAGTCATTTTGACAAAACCCCAGTTTTTTTCCCAGGCTTTGTTATAGAGTTGACGAAGCAAGGCCACCTCGCTTTTGTAATTCTTTAGGTCTGCAGGTCGTACAGTCACTGCATAGCGCTTTTTAACTCTTTCGGCAAGGCGTGATAATCGTTCTCCCATGCCGCCGAGACTGATGTAACGCCATGCGTAAAGGTCTTTGGTCTTTTTGTAACCAAACATTTCCATATAACCTAGGTAGGCTTCAGGGCTATGTGGCGTCATAAGGTACGGGGTAGTGTCGAACGCATTGATTTGGAATCCCGCTCCTTCGTCCATCGTTGGATTAACGGGGCCGCGGATTGCGAGTCGTCCCTTTTGACGAGCGGTATGCTCGGTTATTTCCAATAATGCTTGTGCAGCAGTTTCATCTTGTGCTTCAAAAAAGCCAAAGAAAGCCATATTTTCCCCATGCGTATCGTTGTGGCGGGGGTTTTCGATAGCAGCAATACGCCCTACGACCTTGTTGTTTCGGACAGCCAGATAAAGCTCCATCGAACCGTATTGGTAAAACGGATTCTTGTTCGGCCTGAAAGTGTCGAATGCAGTCATCCTTAATGGGGGGACCCAGGCTGAGTCAGAAGCGTAGAACTCGTAGGGAAACATAACAAAGCGGTTAAGATCCCTCCGCGTAGTTACCGGCTGAACTTTTGTCACAGTGGCCTCGAAGCTCAAATAACCCCGTACTTACGCCCTACTACTTCAAAGGCATTAAGTAGCCTATCTAGTTGATCTTGAGTGTGGTTCGCGTTAACGCTGGTTCGTATGATTGCATTGTCAACAGCGGGTGAAACCGCTGGGGTGGTGAAGATGCCTTCTTCCCACAAGCCCCGCCAAACCTTGAACGCTATTTCATCGTCTCCAATAAGGACGGGCACTATCGGGGTTTCAGTTCCTAAAGTATCAAAACCCAGTTGGGACAATCCGTCTTGCAAGAAATGGACGTTAGTCCACAGGATCTTGCGGTGTTCGGGTTCAGATGACATTATTTCTAAGGCCTTTAAGGCTGCAGCCATTTGCATTGCAGGGAGAGCCGCAGTGAATATGAAAGGCCGAGAATGGTGTTTAACGAAGCTAATAACTTTTTTCTCGCCTGCCATAAAGCCCCCTACGCTTCCAAGGCTTTTTGAAAACGTACCTAGTATGAGGTCAACCTCTTCCTCCAGGCCAAAATGCTCAGCTGTACCACGCCCCTTGTTACCGAGAACTCCGATGGCATGAGCATCGTCTACAATTACACGTGCGCCGTAGCGCCGGGCAATTTCAATTATCCCCGGTAAATTAGCGATGTGTCCCATCATCGAGAACACTCCGTCGGTAACAATTAGTCGACCACCTGGCTTGGCAATGTCCTTTTTGAGCAAGCTTTCTAGATGGTCTAGGTCGCTATGGTCGAATTTTCGTAAAGTTGCGAAAGATAGTCTCGCCCCATCGTATAGAGAAGCATGATTTTCGCGGTCAAAGTACATGATGTCACGCCGGCCAGCAAGAGCGCTCAATACTGATAAGCAGCCTAAATATCCAGCGCTAAAAGTAAGGGCAGATTCCTTCTCCAGAAAACCTGCAAGTTTCTCTTCAAGGATTTCGTGTAGGCTTAATGTGCCAGTCAGGAATCGTGATCCCGTACAACTAGTTCCAAAGGCATTTAGCACTTCGCGGGCAGCCTCTTTGAGGCGAGTGTCTTGAGTTAGGCCTAAGTAGTCGTTCGATCCGGTTATCACCATCTCATGGCCATCGATGGTTACGAGTCCGCCATTTTGCGAGGAGATAGGTTTGAAATAAGGGTGCAACCCCAGGGCCTCTAATTCCTCAGCTCGCGTGAAGTCGAAAGCTTTTCGGAAAACGTCTTCGTGATTATCTAGGTCGTGACGGAATTGAGCTTCCAAGGCATCCCGTGTTTTGATGTTGGTCGCGTCCGACAACTGCCCCTCCAATGTCGCGAGAATAGGTATATTGGCAGAGATTATAGCATGCAACGGTTACGGAGTAATTGTTTAGGCGTGATCGCTAAATTAGGGTCGGCTTACGGTTTATTAATCGCTGAGTAGGTTAGTTGAAAATTGACTTTTCATCAGGTTTACAAAGTCATTAATTGACGACACCCGGACTAGATGAGGTTTGAGGGACGGCCCTTCTCTAAAAGAGGAGAAGTAGCGACCCAGTTGTCCGCGAAGCATTTTAACGCCACGCTGCTCGCCATACCAATCAGCGTTTAATCGAATGTGGCGGTATGCGAGTCGGACTACCTCCCCCAAGGTTGGAGCCGCGTCACCTTGTACTTCACCAAAAATCCAGGGCCTCCCAAGACTTCCCCGGGCAATCATTACGCCCAGTCCCTTCTTTCGTTGTTCCTTAAAGCTGGCAGGGGAGTTTATATCGCCTGAACCGATGACTGGTACATTAACTGCTTCAGCAACCTTGGCTATTTCGTCCCAATTAGCTTCACCATAGTATTTCTGAGTGGCCGTTCTGCCGTGTACGGCAATAGCTGAAACGCCTGCATCTACAACCGCTTTCGCAGCTTCTATAACATTAACAGCGTCAAACCCTAAACGCATTTTGGCGCTGACTGGGATGTCTACTGAGTTTACCAGGGCTCGTACTATAGAACTAGCGAGGCCAAGATCACGCATGAGAGCTGAGCCGCAACCTTTGTTGACTATTTTTTTCACTGGGCAGCCCATGTTCAAATCGAAAGCAACCGGATTGTACTTTTTTGATAAAATCCTAGCAGCTTCAGCTGCTAGTTGTGGGTCGGCGGCAAAAATTTGTATAACTAGATCTGGCTCCCCGGGATAAGGTGCACCGACCTTAATTCCACTTTGTTGTCCGGAAACTAACATCTTTGCGCTTACCATTTCCGTTACTGCATACGAGCTACCGAACTCTCGGCAGATTTTCCTGAAAGGAGCGTCAGTAAATCCTGCCATGGGGGCTAGGATAGCCCCGTTCTTGATTCGATTTTGGAAAAACGTTGCGGTTTTTGTCACGAGCAGAAAGTTAGCTCAGAGCATAGTTGATTAATAATAAATTGTTTGGTGTTTATACAAGTAATATCTGACCTCTTCACAGGAAACTATGAGCTCTTTAGGTTTGCAGTGTGAATCTGATGCATTCAACCATTCTTAAATGCACTATAACGCTTAATCGGTTATACGGGAGGCTGTTTTTCCATTTTGTGTTCTGTGGGTTTATTTCTCGAGAATACATGTTCGTAAAGGCTCATCCTAAATTAATAAAGGTTCGGACGACTTCCTTGTTACCCTATCAAGACTCGATGCCCTATCTTTTTTCGAAAAGCAACCGCAATTCCTGACATGTATCAACCTATGAAAGGAATCGGTTATAGGATTTACGAATTTTATGGACCGAAGTTAGGTTTTCCAGAAGTTTGTGAAGCTGGGGAAAGTGTTACACTTTGGGGATGCCAAACAGAAAGGCCAATTTATGATCAGCGTTACCGATTTGCGTAATGGAACCAAGGTGGAATTAGATAATGGTCTTTGGGAGTGCCTTGAGTATCAACACCAAAAGATAGGTCGGGGCGGGGCAAAGGTAGTGGCTAAATTCAAGAATCTTGAATCAGGAGCAATTGTCGAGAGGACCTTTAATTCAGGAGAAAAATTACAAGATATATTCATAGACTACTGCACTATGCAATTCCTTTACTCTGATGGTTCTGTATTCACGTTTATGGATTTAGAAACGTTTGAACAGCCAACGCTTAATCGAGAGCAGATTGGCGAATCGGCAATTTACTTGAAAGAGAACTTAGAGGTCACTGTCGATTATTTTCAAGGGCGCCCGTTAAAGGTTACGTTGCCAACAGTTGTTGAGCTACAAATAACACAGACGGACCCAGGCGTAAAAGGTGACACAGTGTCTGGAGGATCCAAACCAGCGGTGGTAGAGACGGGGGCTACCGTAAATGTCCCATTATTTATCGATAATGGAGAGATAATTCGAGTGGACACTAGATCTGGCGATTACGTAGGTAGGGCTTAATGGAAATAAAGGATATAAAACGGCTTCTTGACGCAATTTCTAATTCTGATGTTAGCGAGTTCAGCTATGAGAAAGGAGACTTTAGGGTTGCGATCAAGAGACAAACCGGGCAATCAAATTATGAGAATGGGAGTCAAGCGATACTATCTGCACCTACGCCGGTTCACGAGATTACTCAGTCCCCAGCCGTGCGCGATCAAGATGGGCTTACTTCTAGCGTCGACGAAGTGGGAGTTCCCGGGGGAGGCCTAGTTAACGAGGTAACGGCCCCTATTGTCGGGACTTTTTATTTATCTCCTGCCCCAGAGGCACCACCCTATGTGAAAGTTGGTGATCAGGTGGAGGAGGGAACCGTACTCTGCATCATCGAGGCTATGAAGCTTATGAATGAGATCGAAGCTGAGAGCGCAGGAATCATTGCCGAGATTTTTGTGCAAAATGAAGAGCCCGTAGAATATGGTCAGCTTCTTTTTCGCATCGATCCCGTACATTAATTAAGTCCTGGCTGTCATGTTTAAGAAGATCCTGATTGCAAACCGAGGAGAGATAGCACTCCGGGTGCTAAGGGCTGCTAAAGAATTAGGAGTGCAAGTAGTTGTTGCTTATTCGCAGGCGGACGAGAATTCGCTACCAGCACTTCTTGCGGATGAATCGATTTGTATCGGGCCAGCTCCAGCTAAAGGATCGTACATGAATATTCGTAATCTTCTATCTGCCGCAATTCTGACCGGAACAGAAGCGGTTCACCCAGGGTATGGATTTCTTTCTGAGAATTCCGAATTTGCGCAGAAATGTGAGGAGCACAATCTTATTTTTATCGGACCGCGACCGCAGAATATTAGTCAGATTGGTGATAAGGCTAGCGCCAGGGCTATAGCTGTGGAAGCAGGTGTTCCGGTGACTCCAGGTTCATCGCCATTCTCTCGGATCGAGGATGCGCATGATATGGCTAATGCTATTGGGTATCCAATCATGCTAAAAGCTTCAGCTGGTGGCGGTGGTAGGGGAATGCGGATCGTGCGAACACCGGATCAGTTGCAAGTCAATATTCAGAATGCGCAGGAGGAGGCGCGAATATCTTTCGGTAATTCCGAAATTTATATGGAGCGATTCCTTGAAAATTTAAAACATGTAGAAATTCAAATTTTTGGTGATGGTAAAGGCGAGGTTTTACATTTCTATGACCGAGATTGTTCGATTCAGCGGAGATATCAGAAGATTATTGAAGAGGCACCAAGCATCGGATCTCTAGAAGTGAGGGAAGCGATGGCGCAGGCTGCAGTAAGGCTTGCCAAGCATATAAAATATAGAGGTGCAGGGACCTGCGAGTTTCTGGTTGATGGCAACGGGAGATTTTATTTTAGCGAGATGAATACCCGCATCCAAGTAGAACATCCTGTTACAGAGATGATTACTGGGTTTGACCTGGTGCAAGAACAATTTCGCGTTGCAGCTGGTTTGGGTTTAAGTATTTCTCAGAAGAATATTAATCCTGTAGGTCACGCTATCGAAGTCCGCATTAATGCCGAGGACCCTAGTAAATCATTCCGGCCTTGTCCTGGAAAGATCACCGATCTGCACTGGCCCGGAGGTCCCGGGATCCGGGTAGATTCTCACGCGTATGCTGGATATTCTATCCCCCCGAATTATGATAGCCTTATCGCAAAGGTCATAGCCTGGGCGCCAACTCGAGGTCAGGCTATCGCCCGGATGCGGCGTGCCCTAAAAGAAACTGTTATTGAAGGGGTCGAGACCTCTATTCCTTTCCATCTAAAGGTTATTGATAACGAATATTTTCAGCGTGGAGAAATCAATACTGATTTTATCGAGCGGAGAATGGAATGAGACGAGATAGCTCATGGTTTCCTAATTTTTCCTTCTCAATTAGATCTAAGCATTATTTTGAGGATGTCGGTGGCTAGGAGACGTGCTAGGGAGTTGGCTTTTCGGGCTTTGTTTCAATCAGAGCAGGGTGGGTTTCCGGTTACTGAAGTATGGGAACAGCTAAGAGTAGAGTTCCCTGTTGAGAATAATGAAACTTTGGAAGAAGCGTTTACTGAGGATTCTCTAAAATTTGCTAGAAGCCTTCTTGACAGTGTTTCGGTAAATCGTGAAAAGATTGACCAGAGGATTGAGGAGCTGGTAGAGGGTTGGAGCTTTTCTCAAATGGCCCAAACAGATCTCAATATTCTTCGTCTCGCTGTTGCAGAGATGGTACACGGTTTTGACACACCAGCCGAGGTCACAATTGAGATGGCTGTAAGAACCGCTAAAAAATATGGGGGAACCGATTCCGGTCGTTTTGTTAATGGTGTTCTAGCTCAGCTTTACCGTGACCAAACTCCCGCGATCAGATAATGGAGAGTAATGTGACAGCTAGGATCCTTAACGGAAGAGAGGTTTCCAGGGTAACTATAGGTGGATTAGCACAGCAGGTAGATTCTTTGCCTTTTGTACCGCGCTTGGTATTTGTTAGGGCAGGTGACGACCCTGCCAGCGCTTCTTACGTACGTTCAAAATCGCGATTGGCGGTCAAGGCCGGTATTCGTGCCGAAACAGTGATGCTTGAATCCCATGTTACTCAGCGGGAGCTTTTAGATACTATATACAGATTAAATATGGACCCTGATATAGATGGGATCCTAGTGCAGCTTCCGTTATACCGGCATTTGCATGCTGAGGAAGTTTTGGAAGCGATCGATCCTTCGAAGGATGTCGATGGATTTCACCCTGAAAATGTTGGGAGGTTGTGGTCAGGAGAAGCTGGCCTTGTACCAGCAACTCCAATGGGATTGATCAGGATTTTAGATCATTTTGAAATTCCGATCGCAAGTCGGCATGTCGTAATAGTTGGGCGAAGTAATCTGGTTGGGAAACCAGCGGCAGCTCTTTTTTTGGGGCGTCATGCAACCGTGACCGTAGCCCATTCCAAGTCTAGAAATTTACCAGGATTAACAAGGCAGGCTGATATCCTCGTCGCTGCAGTTGGGAAGGCCGGAATTATTACTAAAGAGTGGGTCAATGAGGGCGCAACTATTCTAGATGTTGGCCAATCAATGGTGGGAAAACACCTCCTCGGTGATGTCGATCCTACTGTAGCTGAGGTAGCTTCGGCAATGACTCCTACTCCTGGGGGAACTGGGCCGATGACTGTGGCAATGGTTATTCACAACACGGTTGAGGCCGCTAGATTAAGGCGTGTTGGAGTTGGGTAGCTTCCTACAAGATACCCCAATATGGGGAGCGCTCATTGCGAGCTTAGTTGCACAGGTATTTAAGGTTGGGCTGGTTTTAGTGACTGAAAGGCGTTGGGCTTTTGATCGCCTTCTTGATACTGGAGGCATGCCCTCTTCCCATTCTGCTGCAGTCACTGCTCTTGCTGTTAATCTCGGGCTAGTTCATGGTTGGCAAAGCCCTTACTTTGCGATAGCTGCTGTGTTTGCTTCAATTGTGATGTACGACGCAACCGGCATCAGGAGAGCGGCTGGTTTGCATGCCAAGATGATAAATCAGTTGGTTAACGAGCTTGCCCATTTGTTTGACGAAGGTTTTCGTCCTCAAGCACTAAAGACGCTTTTGGGGCATACCTATCCACAGGTGATCGTAGGGTCATTAATCGGTGCGGCATGTGGTTTTCTTCTGGCTATGTAATAGATCTAATAAGCTACTGAGCTGGACCATCCTTTATTTAACTCAATAGGTTTTATTGACCGTTATCGATGTTTTAGGGTAGCAGCGCGAAGAGAGAGAAGTCGCATGGCAGCGGTTTCGCGGTGGCGTGTGACCTTTCGAGCTTCGAAATACAATTTACGAATCTCGGGTGACAAGTGATCTGAAGAGAGATCTAAGCTGGTTAAATGCAATGGGATTTGCAGGATTACGGAAGGCATCGTCTAACGTTGAAAGGCCTGTTTTAGCCAGGTGGTTAGCGCAATCCTGAGCATAATCGAGAGAGCCGTAGTTCGTTATTAAGAGAAGAATCCGAGCTATGTCCTCTTCGTTACGCTTCTGCCTTGGACGGGATAGGCGATCTATTATTTCTTGGCGCTCCTCGGCTGTGGCATGGCTGAACAAATGCGCTAGAATCAAGGTTCGCTTAGCTTCGTACAGGTCACCGGCAAACTCTTTTCCAATTGTCAGATCAGGCATTAGATTCAGGATGTCATCTCTAATCTGAAAGGCACATCCTAGGAGTTTGCCTGCCTCTAGAAATTCTTCTGGAGGTTGAATGCCAGCTGAAAGAGATCCGAGGCGGAGGGGCCCAACAACCGTATAACAAGCCGTTTTTAAATAGACCATTTGGAGGTAGTCTTGCTCGGCGATATCAAAACGAGCTTCTTTAATCCAGGTTAAGTCTAGATGCTGACCTTCTGATGTCCGATGAATGATCCATACGAATTCTTCTAGGATCGATCTCCCCAATGAGAGGTCGGCGGTTAAGGAAATTAAGAGGTCCCACATATATGCGTGAAGAGCATCTCCAACATTGAGCGCTACAGGGATACCAACTTCTTTGTGTAGGGTAGGGAGGCCTCGTCTAGATTCGGAGTCATCTTCTATATCATCGTGAATTAAAACCCAGTTTTGAAAGGCTTCAATTCCAGCAGCGGCCGGAATTCCTTTCTTCCAACTTACTCCATGGGCTTCTGTCGACTTTAGGGTTGCCAGTCCTCGAAGCCCTTTCCCTGGACGATTCGGATAGTTCCTGATGAGCTCATAAAAGGATTGCAAGGCTCTGATTTTGTGTTGAGCAGGAAGAAAGTCAAGTAGGGTAGAGCGGATTGCTTCGATCGCATCACTAGTCATATCGGATGAGGACGCCAATCCTCCAAACGTGAGCAACGTTTATGGAAAAGTGATTGCGGGAAGGGTGAGTAATAAGAGCACAATTAACGATAAAGAGGCCCATTAGCCATAAGGTATTTTTGTCCGCGCTTCTGGCTCATTGAGTTGGTATTCATCACCCTCATTATTCAGGGTACTTTAAGGTCTTTTGATGCATGCTTTGAAATGACCTGGAGAAATTTCCTCTAGTGGCGGGTCAATGTGTTTGCAATCCTCAACCGCTATAGGGCACCGAGTACGGAAAACACAGCCTGAAGGCGGATTAATTGGACTTGGAATGTCGCCTTGAAGAATAACACGGTCTCGTTGAAGAGTCGGGTCAGGTATTGGCACGGCCGATAAAAGGGCTTCAGTGTACGGATGTACGGGATTTGAATACAGCTCTTTGGAAGGAGCAATCTCCATAATCTTGCCCAAATACATAACTATGACTTTATCGCTGATGTATTCCACAACGCCTAAGTCGTGTGCAATGAAAAGGAGCGTTAGCCCTAAATCTTCTTTGAGGTCTTGTAAGAGGTTTACCACTTGCGCTTGGATGGATACATCTAACGCTGAAACCGGTTCGTCGGCAACTATGAATTGTGGGTTAACAGCAAGGGCCCTGGCGATGCCGATCCGCTGGCGCTGTCCACCAGAAAACTCATGCGGATAGCGGCGGATATGTGCTGCTGCAAGACCGGTTTTTTCGAGAAGTTCTATTACTCTCTCTTCGCGGGCTTTACCTCGAGCAAGATTATGTATTTGTAAAGCCTCTCCAATTATGTCGCCAACTGTCATCCGTGGGTTTAGACTTGCGAACGGGTCCTGAAAGATAATTTGCATTTCTTTTCGATATTCACGAAGTTGTGATTTCCCGAGCTTGGTTACATCTGTTCCATCGAACTTTACTTCGCCACTGGTAGGTTCTATCAGCCTAAGGATTGCACGCCCAGCAGTAGTCTTACCTGATCCAGATTCACCTACTAGGCCAACTACCTCTCCCCGACCAATGTCGAAAGAAATGTCATCAACAGCCTTAACGTTACTAACAACGCGGGAAAAGATGCCTCCGCGGATAGGGAAATATTTTCGTAGGTTTCTGATCTCAAGTAGATTATCTTTAGTAGGTTGAGACGTTATTTTATTGGAAGTGTTATTAGGTACGGTCATTAGACTACTTCCTCAGTGAGATTAAATTGATCCCACCTGATACACCTAACCATGTGTCCAGCACCAGTATCGTCTAGTTGGGGTACTTCAGTTTTACATTTGTCGTTGACGTATCGACATCGAGGATGAAAAGCACAACCACTGGGGAGGTACAGCGGGTTGGGTACGTTTCCGGGGATAGCTTCAAGCCGGGCCTGGTGTTCAGCTGCTGTATCTACCCTAGGTATCGAGTTAAGCAGTCCGAGAGTGTAAGGCATTTTTGGGGCACCGTATATATCTTGAACCTGTCCCTCTTCCACGGCTCTACCAGCATACATTACGACAACTCGGTCAGCCATTTCAGCTACAACACCGAGATCATGTGTAATAAACAAAATACTCATTCCGATTTCGCGTTGGAGGTTGCGCATTAGATCAAGAATCTGGGCTTGAATCGTAACATCGAGAGCGGTGGTAGGTTCGTCCGCAATTAGGAGCTTGGGACCACATGAGAGAGCCATCGCAATCATAACTCTTTGGCGCATTCCTCCTGACATTTGGTGTGGATAATTCTTAATTCGCTTTCCAGGTTCGGGAATGCCTACTAAATCAAGCATTTCAGCTGCCATTCGTAGGGCCTGGCGACCAGTTTTCTGTTGGTGTAGTACTATTGCTTCTGCAATCTGATCCCCAACTGTGTACACAGGATTAAGGCTGGTCATGGGCTCCTGGAAGATCATCGAGATCTCATTACCCCTGACCTTTCTCATATCAGGTTCCGAAAGTTTTACGAGATCCCGGCCTTCAAAAATTATTTCTCCTCCAGCAATCCTTCCTGGTGGCGTTGGGATAAGGCGCATAGCGGATAGGCTAGTGACTGATTTTCCAGAACCAGATTCACCTACGACCGCTAGTGTTTCTCCCCGGTCAATGTGGAAAGAAACCCCGTCTACAGCACGAACTGTGCCCTCATCAGTATCAAAATACGTTTTGAGGTCATTGACTTCCAATAATCGGTCAGTAGTTTCCATAATCCGAATCGCTCCTCAAGCAATTTTTGGATTTAACAAATATAACACTATTTAATACGTAAGGTCGAAACAAAATTGCTATGCCCTCACAGTGATTGATGCATAAATAAAAGCATCTAGGTCTATAGAACAACATTTTAACCCTCGAGACCGAGGAATAGAGAAACGCTTCGAGGTTATCAATGTGTAATCAAGATGTGTCCGTGCTGTAAATGGATTTCTAACGAAACCAATGTAATTATAATCAAGGGAGGACTGAAAGTAGATCATCTTGTTTGTTGAGTGCCAATCTTTTGTCACTATTGGTAATCAGGTAACTAAAAAATATTAAACCCTACGCTAGTAATCCGTGATCTACTGTCGTCATAAGGTAGCCTAAGGTGTGATCTTGTTAGGCTTATCGCGGAACAAGTTGTAACAGCAGAGCAAGAATCCCCCAAATTACTCCTAGGTAAATCGTCATACGGTGTAACCCGCCTGCCGTACCTCCAGAGGTAGAAAAATCTCCTCCACTACCCAAGCCCTCTCCTAGGCCTCCCTGTTTTGCTTCTTGGAGGAGGATAATGGCAGTAAGGACTAATGAGGAAATAACAAATAATATCAGTACAATCCAAAACATTTTTAAAACCTGTCCTTTCTGAGATTGGGTTGGATCAATCTCCAAGGCGTTATAGCGATACAAAACTTTGGTGCCGAGAGCGGGACTCGAACCCGCATGGGTTGCCCCGGTAGATTTTGAATCTACTGCGTCTACCAATTTCGCCATCCCGGCAGACTGTTTCAGGGCTTAAGACTCTGAAACTCTTTGCACCTGCTGGCAAGGCATAATAGCAGTGAGCGGAAAACCCGGTCAACATTTAGCTCGGTAGGGTGGTAAGCTACGCGCCGGGATGTGTGTAATTAGGGTATGAGGGCTGCGGTAATTAGGTTTCCAGGGTCTAATTGTGATCAAGACGCCTGTTACGCTGTTAGCCAGGCAGGAGTAAAACCTGTATTGGTGTGGCATGGTGACCACGAACTACCCAGCGTCGAAGTCGTCATTCTTCCTGGTGGGTTTAGTTATGGTGATTATCTAAGGTCGGGTGCCATGGCTGCGCTAAGTCCTGTGATGAAATCAATTGTTGATTTTGCAAACCGGGGGGGATCGGTAATTGGTATTTGTAATGGCTTTCAAATTTTAACTGAGGCTGGTTTGTTGCCAGGACAACTTACCCGTAACCTCTCTCTCCGGTTCGTGTGTAAGGATGTAACAATTAGCGTGGAAAATATTAATACACCTTTTACGACTCGGTATAGTCGAGGGCAGAATTTGAGGATCCCTATCGCCCACAATGAGGGTCGCTTTTTTGCCGACGAGGAAACATTAGATCGTCTGGAGAATCAGGGTCGCGTTGTGTTTCGTTACGGAACAGGAAAAGAGGGAAGTGCCACTGAAGGAAATCCAAACGGTAGCTTACGAAACATTGCTGGCATCATCAACGAAAGTGGAAATGTTTTGGGCATGATGCCTCATCCTGAGCGGGCCACTGACGCTCTTACTGGCTCAGTTGATGGGATCCCATTATTTCAATCTCTTTTTGAGTCTGTTTGTGTCTAAATCAGGCCAAAAATCGGATGAACCGGTGCATAGTGTCCGTGAAAGGGCTAATGCTTTCGGGTTAACTGATCTTGAGTTTGATGAGATTGTGTGCCGAATAGGACGCGACCCTAATTCTATAGAAGCAGCACTCTTTGGTGCGATGTGGAGCGAGCATTGTGGTTACAAACATTCGCGACCCCTCCTAAGGAATCTGCCGACAGAAGGCTCCTGTGTTTTGATGGGCCCGGGAGAGAACGCGGGTGTTGTCGATCTAGGTGAGGGGTATGCCCTTGCGTTTAAGGTAGAGAGCCATAACCACCCGAGTGCGATTGAACCATTTCAGGGAGCCGCGACAGGAGTGGGTGGAATTCTCCGCGATATTTTTGCAATGGGAGCGAGGCCAGTCGCGGTTTTGAATTCTCTACATTTCGGACCTTTAGAGGTTAGTCGGACTAAACATCTTCTCTCAGGAGTGGTTGAAGGCATATCGCATTACGGCAATGCTATAGGGGTGCCTACCGTTGGAGGGCAGATTGTTATCCATCCTAGTTATAGTGAGAATCCATTAGTGAACGTTATGGCTTTAGGGCTGATGCGTCATAAACATCTCCGTACTGGAACAGCAGGAGCACAAGGTAGCGTCTTGTTGTATGTGGGTTCTAAAACGGGTAGAGATGGCCTAGGTGGAGCAGTATTTGCCTCTGGTGACCTGAGTGAATCTAGTGACAGTGACAGGCCGGCTGTACAGATTGGCGACCCGTTTATGGAGAAACTGCTGCTGGAGGCTTGCTTGGAAGCTGTGGAAGAAGGCCTTGTAATTGGGGTCCAGGATATGGGAGCAGCTGGTCTGACCAGTAGCATTTCAGAGATGGCTGACCGAGCTGGTTGTGGAGTGGACATCAATATTGATGCCGTGCCTTGCAGAGAGAAGGGGATGTCACCAACTGAGGTGATGTTGTCAGAGTCGCAAGAGCGAATGATTCTGGCAGTTGATCCTGAAGTAGAGCAGGAACTGTTGTCACTTCTTAGTAAATGGGATCTCGATGCAGTTCGTATTGGAGAGGTAAGGAATCACGGAAACGTACGTATACTTAAAGAAGGTCGAATAGTTGCGGATGTGCCAGCGGGTGATTTGGCTAACGCCCCAACCTATCGCCCTGACGCTAGCGAATCTCAAGAAGTGATAAGGCTACGTAATGAGCCCACTGTAGGTCCCGCCTTAGTCAATCCAGGCTTAACTCTAGAAGCTATGTTGGCTCTTCCAACAATTGCATCTAAGAAAAGCGTTTACGAACAGTACGATCATCAAGTGATGACTAATACTGTAATTTTGCCTGGTCAAGGCGATGCAGCTGTTTTACGAATAAAGGATTCTACCGTTGGGTTTGCAGCTACCCTGGATTGTAATCCGAGATTTGTTTATCTTGATCCGAGGGGAGGCACCAAACTTGCGGTAGCAGAGGCTGCCAGGAATCTTGTTTGTGTGGGAGCTCGGCCGCTTGCTGTGACTAATAATCTTAACTTCGGCAACCCCACTGTGCCGGAAGTCTATCACCAATTGAACGAGTCTGTTTTGGGGCTTGCAGAAGCCTGTCGTGAGCTTGGAACACCAGTTACTGGTGGTAACGTTAGCCTATATAATCAGTTTCGTGCAGGTGATGAAGAAATAGCCATTTATCCCACCCCGACCATTGGAATGGTTGGGGTTCTAAAGAACGTAGAAAATAGAGCGACAATTAACTTTAAAAGCGAAGGAGATCAAATTTTTCTCCTTGGCCCGACTAACGCTACTTTGGGTGGGAGTATTTATCTTTCAGAAATCGTTGGACTGGAAGTGGGAAAACCTCCGATGGTAGATTTCGAGTTGGAGCGTAACGTAGAGAATCTGACTTTAGAGCTTATTGAGTTAGGCTTAGTTAAAACTGCTCATGATTGTTCAGACGGGGGGTTGGCTGTAACGCTTGCTGAGATGAGTATTGGTGGTGGACTCGGCGCTCGTGTACTTCTCCCCGATGAGATATCAGTTGATGAAACTCTGTTTGGCGAGGATCCTTCGCGAATTGTCATAGGAGTTTCGCAAAGTCTTATCAAGGATGCGCAGAACCTTATTGCAGAATCTGGTGTACCTTCAATGAATCTAGGGCTAGTAGGTGGTGATCGACTAGAAATCTTATGGAACGGTGGAGGATTACGCGTTTCAGTTGAACGGCTCATTTCAGCATATGAGGGTCCAATCAGAGAGGCACTCGAATAATGTTCGACAAAATGCGTGAAGAGTGCGGTATTTTTGCGATTCATGTAAGACAGCCTACGGACGTGGCCTCGATGTGCCACCTTGGGTTGTTTGCACTTCAACATAGAGGTCAAGAGTCTTGTGGGATATGCATTTCTAATGGTAGCGACATAAAGATCGAAAAGGACATGGGTCTCGTCAATGAGGTTTTTACCGAAGAGCGTTTAAATCAGTTGCGATTGACGGGAAGTCAGACAGGAATCGGTCATACTCGCTATTCAACTACTGGATCTTCGCTTCGCTTTAACGCTCAACCACTAACTGTCCGATCAAATAAAGGTTTGATAGCTCTGGCCCATAATGGGAACATTACTAACGCCCGTATGATTCGAAGTGCAATGTTAGACGCCGGAGCTGTTTTTCAAACAACTAATGATAGTGAAGTTATGATTAATCTTATTGCGAGGTATAGCCACCTTGATTTAGAGCAGGCTACTGCTCGTGTAATGTCGGAATTTGAAGGTGGTTTTGCTGTAGTGTTGATGGATCATCACAGGATAATCGGTTTACGTGACGCTAATGGGGTCCGCCCCTTGGTCATTGGGAAAATAGAAACAGGTTTTGTGTTGGCATCGGAACCGTCTGCTCTAAATGCTGTGGGAGCATCGTTCTTGCGGGATGTAGCCCCAGGAGAATTAGTGGTTATTGACGACGACGGCATCAGGTCCATTCAGGTCCTAGAAGCTCGGCCAACACCGTGTGCATTCGAATGGATTTATTTTGCCAGGGGGGATAGTTTGCTTGATGGTGTCGATGTGCACCAGGCAAGAATTTTGATGGGCGAGCAGTTAGCGAAAGAAGCTCCAGTTAATGCAGACGTTGTAGTGGGGGTACCTGAATCAGGGCTGGCTGCAGCTATTGGTTTTGCGAGGGAATCTGGGATTCCGTTTGACATGGGGTTTTACAAGTCTTCATATGCTGGAAGGACGTTCATAAATCCCAATCAGAGTTTGAGGGAGCAAAAAGTTCGACTTAAACTAGCACCTACTTCAGTTGTGAACGGAAAGCGGGTGGTGCTCGTAGACGACTCTATTGTGCGTGGAACAACATCAGGACAAATTGTTAGCCTCCTGCGAGAGGCTGGAGCCATAGAGGTTCATTTCCGGGTATCAAGTCCACCCATTCGCCACCCCTGTTACTACGGGATAGACACCTCTGCCCGCAAGGAATTAGCCGCCGCCACCCTTTCGGTAGAGGAGATCCGTGAGCGCATTGGAGCAAATTCTCTAGTATACCTATCAGAGCAGGGTCTTGGGCTTTCAATCGGTTTGCCTAGTACATGCATGGCCTGTTTCGATGGATCTTATCCAGCTGGTCACCCAGGTAGGACTGGCCAAAAAGAGGCACTCGAACTGCCCCTTTTCCCTGAGGTATTTACAGAGCTTGAGGGGTAAGTGGTCATTTACGAGGTTCTCGGATTACCCTCACGGCGAAACGAATTAACCGGGGTATTCTATACCATCTTTGTGGGTTTAATCCGATTCTCCAAGCCCACTCAATTCCCAATCGACGTGTCCACATTGGAGCCCGTATAACTTTGCCGGCAAGAATGTCAAGAGTCCCACCTACCCCAATCATTACGTTAACCCCAAGGGCCGAGCGGTTTGCGTTTAGGAATTTTTCTTGTGATTCCCCTAAGCCGGCAAGCAGTAATTGAGTACAGGAAGTGCGAATCTCTTCAATGACGTCGGACTTAATTCTTGGGCTCTCGAAATACCCGTGGTGGGTACCAGTGATTGTGGTTCCATAAAGACGCGCTGCAGCTGCAGCTGCAGCTGCAGCGACACCCTTTTTTCCGCCAAGAAAAAAAACGCGTAAAGATGGCCCTCCCATTTTTAGTACTTTTGAGACTAGGTCTACGCCCTGTACCCTACCAGGGAGAGTATAACCCCTCAGGCGAGCTGCCCAAACAATACCTACTCCGTCAGCAATTGTGAGGTCGGAGTCATTAATCGCTTGCTTAAGGTTATTGTCTTTCAAAGATCTTACGATGATTTCAGGGTTTATCGTAACAACTAAATTGGGGTTATTGTTTTGTTTTATCCGTTCAAGAACCCAGTCTGTTGATTCGTCGAGAGATAGGGGGTCCAGTTGATGACCGAGTACTTTTGGAATTACATTTTTCACCTTAACGTGTTAGATTTCGAATTCATATAATCGGTTAATTCCCGAAGCGTGCTGCATTATGGGCACCTTTGTGCTTTGGTCAATTAGACTAGCGAATGCGAGGTCTTCGTCCCTACGTAAGCGGCGGAGAGAGTGACCTGCAATTGATTGCCATAGCGCTTCTAGTGGGTCAGGAAATGCCCTAAGGAGGCTTACGCAGAAGTTCCCAGCGCCTTCGAGGCTGGTTTCTGGTGTCAATGATTTCAAGCGTGCTGCTAGGAAACCTGCTGTTAGTGCATCGTCTAAGTCTTCAGCGCCGTTGAAACCAGAGCAAATTAGGGTAGTCGAGGTGCTAGCTAAATCGAGAATCCTTTTAGCTACAGCAGTTACATTGTACAAAGAGGCCAGTAATACTCTTTTTGGCCTTCCCATTGTTTCCAGAGCCCGCGGAGCATTTTCTGAGACCATGATGGCTCGTTGACCTTTCAAATCAATCTGGCTTAATTCGCTTGGGGAGCAACCGTAATTAAAACCTTCGAGAGGGAATCCTTCTCGTTCACCGATAAGTAGATGTTCGCTGTGGTTCATTCTGGCTAATTTCGCGCTTGAAGTTATGGTTAAGCGGCTCAGACCGTTGTCGAATAGTATTGGCGCTAACGTGCATGAACGAAGGACATCGACTAGCACAACAGTGCCTTCGTAGGGTGGTGAGGGAAGCAGGTCAACGCGTATGCGCATGGGAGATGGTTAGGTTCTTACCGGGAACCGATACTAAAGGACTGAGCAATATCCGACAGATTAATATTGCCCCTCCGGTAACTCATTATATCATGTTAGTCTTTTCGGGATTTTTTCAATGATCACCACAAAACAACAGTGCCTTGCGCCTGCCCTGTAAACTAGTGCGTGGTGTCTACTCAGTCAGGGTCTGATTTTTTCCTAGAAAGTTATCTAAGGGGGGATCTTAATTCTTTTTTTCGAGTTCCCCCCAATGACATAGAATCGGCGCTAAAACTACCTAGCCGGGCAGTTTCGCCAAGTATTTGTAAGGCATTGGAAAAGACTGCTTTGAGGCACGGAGCGCCACAAGAAGTAATGGAAAATATTGCCATATTACGTGGTACAGAGGCACGTGTTGTTGTCACGGGACAGCAACCTGGACTGTTGTTAGGGCCTGCATTTTCGTTGTCCAAAGCTTTGACGGCGGTTCGCTTGGCGGAGGAGTTATCACAACCCGAAAAGCCGGTTGTCCCAGTGTTCTGGGTGGCCAGCCAAGATCATGATCACGAAGAGATTAACCATACGTATCTTTTGGACCTTGACGAACAACTCCACAGGGTTGCCGTAGATCTCGCTCAGGATGTTCCCTCGGGACGCATCCCGATGACAGATCGTATTCTCGGAGAGGCCTTGGCCAGCCTAGCGGAACTTAAGGTCCCAGACAAAGCGTTGGCAGAGGTTACGGAATTATTAGAATCTTCGGCCAGGGCATCAAATACCTATGCTGACTGGTTTGTGGGCCAGATGTATCGGCTTCTCGGGCACTCTGGATTAGTGTTACTAGATCCTCTCGATATAGGAATAGCTCCTCACTTTAATGACGTGCTGGAGGCTGAGTTAGAGTCGCCAGCCGCATCGATAAAAGCAATCATGTCTGCGGCGTCTGAACTCCGTCTTGCTGGATTTGAGCCACAGCTCGGTAGAGGAGTAGATTCAACTAACCTGTTCTTAGAGGAATTAGGTGATCTACCACGGAGGTCACTTTTGCGTTTTGACGGGACGATGTTTCGTTTTGGCGAACAGCAATTTTCCACTGAGGCGTTAAAGCTGGTCACTAAAGAATCGCCGGGGCGAATAACTCCAGCGGCTGGGCTGCGTCCTATCACTCAGGATGCAATCCTTCCAAATATAGCCACGGTGGTGGGTCCAGGCGAACTCCGGTACTTGGCCCAACTTCGTGATGTCTATCGGTGTCACGGAATTTCAATGCCACTTATATGGCCTCGGTCAACCGTTACAGTCGCTGAACCCCCGGTCCAGCGTATCCTAAAGCGATACGACATAGACTACCGTGAGATCGTAGCGGGGTCAGAATCAGTATTTGAAGAAATAATTCTCAAAAGACGTGGACATGTAACTGCTTTTACGAAGGCGTCGGATGAAATAGAGAAGAGTTTTGAAGAATTGATTACCGAAGTGTCTTCGATAGAACCTACCTTGTCCAGGCCTTTGTCACGAGCAGTCCGGGCCCACGACAGGATTGTTTCAAGATTGCGCGGGAAGGTCGCGCATGCAGCTTTGATGAGCGACACGGTAACTAACAGGCAATTTCAACGCTTAAGACTCCACCTAAGGCCAGCAGGTCAGCCACAGGAGAGAATACTGAGTGGTTATTCCTATATGCTTAAATTCGGCGTTCAATCCTATATTGAGGCTCTCCAGGCTGTTAGCAGTAAGGGTGAGGTGTTGGTCAAGTTTTGAGATCATGATTTGCTACGTAGCAATTGAACAGGAGTATGGCGACATAATGTTGTTCGGAAAGCCGGGCTTGAGTACTAAACTAGCTACTAATTACTATTGGTAGCTAGTTTAGTTTTTGCAAGACGTTACGGCGTCTAGCCCCGACGTGAGATAGCGTAATTAGGAGCGTCCTTAGTAATAGTTACATCGTGAGGGTGAGATTCGACCAAGCTTGCTTGAGTTACGGTGATAAAACGCCCATCTTGCTGTAAATTGCTCAGGGTAGGTGTGCCGCAATAACCCATTGCTGAACGAAGGCCCCCTAATAGCTGAAAAATAACTTCCGAAACGTGACCCCGGTACGGAACCATTCCTTCGATGCCTTCAGGAACCAGCTTCTTCGAGTCCTCTTGGAAATAACGGTCCGAATTTCCGCCACCCATAGCACCCATACTCCCCATGCCTCGATATGATTTAAACCGTCTACCGTCACGAAGTATCATTTCGCCAGGTGACGCCTCGGTTCCTGCTAAAAGAGATCCGATCATAACGGTATTAGCGCCTGCAGCTATGGCTTTAGGTATATCCCCAGTGTTTTTAATCCCTCCATCAGCTATAACTGGCACGTCATGCTCAGCAGCAATTCTGCCTACGTCCAAAATCGCTGTTAGCTGAGGTACCCCGACCCCAGTGACCACCCTAGTGGTACAAATGCTACCTGGGCCGATCCCAACCTTAACAGCGTCCACGTCAAGGTTGATTAGATCTTGCGCTGCTTCTGCAGTAGCAATATTACCCGCAATTATATCAATTTCGTAGGATTCCTTTAGGTATGTTAAAGCGTCTAGTATCCCCTGCGAGTGACCGTGTGCGCTATCTAGAACAAGAGCGTCTACTCCTGCTTCCACCAAGGCCGAGGATCGAATTTCAAGGTCTGCGGATACGCCTACAGCTGCAGCTACTCGGAGTCTACCCAGGGCATCCTTAGAAGCAAGAGGGTACTCAAGACGTTTTTTCAGGTCCTTTATAGTAATCAGACCCTTTAAGCGAAATTCACCATCGACTATCAATAATTTCTCTACGCGGTGAAGCCTTAGCATTTTTCGAGCTTCATTGAGAGTAATACCTTCAGGAGCAGTAATAAGTTTGTCCTTAGTCATTCGGTCAGCAATGGGCAACGATAAGTCTTCCTCAAAGCGGAGGTCGCGATTGGTGAGAATGCCGACCAGGCGACCTTCTTCGCCTACTACTGGTACACCCGAAATACGATGTTCTTTCATGAGCGACTCGGCCTCAGCAAGGGTCGCCTCGCTGGGAAGGGTGATAGGGTCAACAATCATTCCAGACTGTGAGCGCTTTACATTACGTACCATTTCAGCTTGTCGGTCAGGTGTCATACGTTTGTGGATCACACCAATGCCGCCATGTCTAGCGAGAGCAATTGCCATTTTAGTTTCGGTCACCGTGTCCATGGCGGCTGAAACAAGAGGAGTTTGCAGTTCGATTGATCGGGAGAATCGGGTTTTCGTGTCTACTTTGTTGGGTAGGGTTGAAGAGTGTGAGGGAATNAATAAAACATCATCGAATGTGAGTGCAGGCCCACGAATTTTAGCGCTTGCACTATCATTGTTTTCGTCTCTTTGGACGGCCGTTTTTGACATTTCTTCTCCCTATTCGACACAAACTTAACCTTACTTGGCGCAGTATACCGATTGGGGCTGCAGTATTGAAACCACCTATCTATTCTCTAAATACTCAACAAGTAGATTCTGCCAAGTGGTTGGAAGGCTTGTTATCTTTCCATTCCGGTTAATAGGTACGTGATTAGTACTTGCTGTCGCGATTTGCAAACCACTTTCGTTTTTCAAGGCATATTCGAATACTAGGAGACGGCTTTTCACTTTTATAAGTGAGCTATCAACAGAGATAAGTTCATCGAAATGAGCGGGTCTGAGGTACCGAATGTTAAGTCCGGTTACTCCGAGGGCGACGCCAGATGCTTCGAGGGTAGTGTATTGTAAGGATCTTTCTCTAAGCCATTCAACTCTCGCTAGTTCGAGCCAGGAAACGTAAGAAGAATGGTGAGCGATTTGCATTTGATCTGTCTCGCTGTACCTAACCCTCAGTATTGTTATAGAACAGTTGTTCTTGCCTTGTTTGTTCACTAAGGCTCCTTCAATCCGGATAATACAACCTAAACTTTTTGTACTTACGGGACTNTTGATTGGCAACAAAAGATCTTTCGGGCTTTAGATACACGCCATGTCCGGAAGTCCTTGTCACACTTTAACTTCTTAGTAAGATGAGAATGGATAGCCATGGTTAAGGAACCAAGATTGTTTCAGTCATTCAGGGTGTCAGTGGCCGGGAATTTAAATATAGTCCTTAATTTATGGCAAGAGGTGATAGACTTGCGGTCTGGAGTTATAGCGTGCGTATCAATAAGGAAAAGAAGATTGGGCCTAGCTTCCATGCCCATACCAAATTCCGGCGTGGACAGGTTCAGGGTGTTTCTGGACAGGGGACTGCTGCGTTTAAGGTTTACGCAAACCCCCTTGAGACTGTCAGTTTACCAGTACCTGATCTGGTAGGTGGTAAAGGTCTTTGGGCTTCACTAGCTGCTTCAAGAGAACAGATATCAGAAGGAGGTATCCTCCGTCAACCGCAAGCTTCGCAGATTCTTTGGGCGGCAGCTGGTTTTACGTTTGGGCGGCAGAGGACTCATATATCAGCTACAAGAGTTTCTACTATAGAAACCTATCTTGTAGCTAACAATGTTGAGGACATGTTTTCGGGTATTTATCACTACAACCCACGGGAGCATACTCTTGAGTACGTACGAGGGTGTGACCCGAGTGGGCCTTTAGGAGAGGCTTTGTTGTCAAAGGGGGAGATTGAGGCAAATCCGGCAGCGGTTGTCTTTACCGGAGTCCCTGGGAGGTTAGAGATAGGTGCAAAAAGTAGGGCGTACCGTTATGTATATCAAGAAGCAGGCGCAGCAGCTCAAGCTGCTGCTCTTGCTGCTGGTGCAATTGATTTAATTGCTACCTTCGAAGTTGCTTTTTATGATGATGAGCTTTCTAGCCTATTGCAAATTGATGGGGTTAACGAAGTACCCGTATGCATCGTCTTACTCGGTACCTGAGGTGTAATCGATGGGCCGATGCGATATGTGGGTAGCATGTCCCCAGAGGAGTACCGCTGGTTCTGTCATAGTTTAGTTGTTGGCGCACTCAAATGCTAATTAGGTATTTGAGGTTGATAACGAAAATATAATCTCAAGTTTGTACCTGAGGCCTTGACGATCAAATATCTGCCGTGCTCATTCTGGAGAAATCTTTTGTGTAATACCTANNGATTAATGGGCNNAATTTATNTGGTGGAACCTTCTGTTAATTATTTAGCAAGTACTTTAGATCAGTATTATAGGGTCTTGATAGGCTCATTATCTGAGGGCGTAAAGTCTTTGACCCGTTAGATCGTTTTCTTTCGGCAAAGCTTTATTCTTCAAGGAGATATTTGAACCTGATGTGATTAGTACAGATTTTCAAGATCCGCTATCGGAAAGGCTTGTCCAGAAACTGCAGGCATCATGTTGAGAAATGTCCAAACTAAGGGCATAAGAATCGTACGTCAACGTAGAGGGGTTAACGTATTACAAGTGCTTTTGCTGACGCGATTTTAGGTTGCTAGTGACACTTGACAATGGGAAAAGCTGTGGAATACGATACGGCTCTGCCGACTTCGAGGAGAAGGCTTCTAAATGGATCTCTTCACTAACGAAGGCTTTTTTGTGATTTTGGTAGTTACCTATGTTTCCTCCTGTGTATTTATGGAGGCATTACGGCATAATGTGACTCTAGGTGCTTTTAGGCATTAGACAGGAGTAAATTCATGGAAACAATCGAAACCCCTTATGGACCTGTTGAGATTGATTTGGCCTCTGTAGAACTTGGGGAGCTCGTAGTGACAGACGAAGGTGAGGAGCTTGAAGTTGTGAATCTCGAGCCTTTACGTTTCGAGCTTGCCCCCAAAGAGGATGAGGACTGGGGGGAATAAACACTTGAGCTCGATGAGTACCCGGTCCCAAATAGCTGTCTTTTATGACAGGTTGAGGCCGGAAGAACGGATGCTTTTCGAGGCCTTTAACCGTCTTGGAGTTCCTTTTACTAAGGTTTATGCTCNTCAGCAAGCTGTTATATTTGATGCTTTAGATCAGCTTGCTGAAGGTTCGGGTGTTGTATTGCAACGTTGTGTATCGCAGGTTAGAGGGCTGAGTCTTACAAGAGCCCTTGAATCTGCCGGGGTCAATGTAGTTAATTCCTCGCGTGTTGTAGAGGTATGTGGTGACAAGATGGCAACTAATTCTGTCTTTGCCGAACATAATATTCCCACACCTCGGACAGCGGTCGCCTTTAGTGCTGAGACTGCGATTGAGTGCTGTGATAGCTTGGGTTATCCAGTCGTGATGAAACCAACTGTAGGTTCGTGGGGGCGGTTGGTGTCTAAACTTTCTGATCGTGACGCCGTCGAAGCTGTAGTTGAACATCGTGAAGTATTAGGGGGCCCACAGCATAAGGTTTACTACTTTCAGGAATTTGTTGAGAAGCCAGGCCGTGATATTCGGGTGTTTGTTGTAGGGGATAAGGTAGTCGGTGCAATATATCGGGCTTCAAATCACTGGATTACAAACACTGCTCGAGGTGCAGAGGCTACTAATTGTCCAGTCACCAACGAGATATCAGAACTCTCGTTAATGGCTGCTAAGGCGGTTGGTGGAGGCATTTTAGCTGTTGATTTAGTCGAATCTAATCGAGGGCTTCTTCTGATTGAAATCAACCACACGATGGAGTTTCGTAACTCGGTATCAACCACCGGCGTAGACATTCCGGGGGCTGTTGTAACATTCCTGGAATCAACCTTGGAGGGCAGATGAGCCGCATCCCGATGTCGATCGTAGGAGCTTCTGGGTATGCCGGTGGTGAAATGCTTCGCTTGGCACTTTCGCACCCTAAATTTGAAGTGCGCCAAGTAACTAGTGAGAGGAATGCTGGTGTGCCTGTAGCTCTCGTCCACCCTAATCTTCGGGGTGCTACGCGACTTCGGTTTCAAAATATGGAAGCGCTAGAGAGCTCCGATGTAATAGTGGCANCCCTCCCCCATGGCACCTTAAGCGATCACTATGATTCTTTAGCCGAAAAGGCAGGAATCCTAGTTGATTTGTCAGCTGACTTTCGAGTACCAGCGGGACTTTACGAAAGTTATTACGGGCGTACTCACCCACGTCCTGAACTCCTTTCAACCTTTGTGTCGGCAATACCAGAGATGTATCGTAATGAGTTAGCTGGAGCTTCTAGAATTAGCGGCGCNGGTTGTATTGCTACGGCTGCNATTCTTGCCCTGTTTCCGCTTGTGGGATCGGGGTTAATGAGGTCGAGCGATGTTGTTATCGAGGCGAAAATCGGTTCTAGTGCATCTGGGAATCGGGCCACAATATCTGGTCATCATCCAGAACGAATGGGTGTCGTCCGTACTTACGCCGCAACTGGCCATAGGCATGAGGCAGAAATAACTCACGTGCTTGCTCCTAGTGAGAATATGGCGTTTCATCTAACAGCTACAGCAGTTGAGAGGGTCCGCGGAATCCTTGTCACTGCTCACCTTTTTGCGCAGGATGGTGTGAGTGAGAGTGACTTGGATGAAGCGTTTCGGAAAACTTATTCTGATGAGCCATTTGTGCGATATGTCCGAGTTAAGCGGGGTATACATCGAGTTCCTGATCCAAAGATTCTTGATGGGACTAATTTTTGTGATGTAGGTTTTCAATATGATTCTAATACTGGCAGAGTGGTAATTATGAGTGCGATCGATAATCTAGTTAAAGGGACAGCAGGTCATGCTCTTCAAGCGTTAAACATTTCAAGTGGTTGGGACGAAAGGTTAGGTCTGGGATTCCAAGGACTGCACCCATGACACCGGGGGCAAGCTAGAGATTGTGGAGTTGAGCAAAAGTGATGCTCGGAAATTACTCACCCAATATCACTTTACGCCAGGTTCCTTGCAGAGTATTTTCTTGCGATTCGGTTCTATTCAGTATGATCCACTAAAACCTCTCGGCCGTAATATCGATCTGGTCCTACAAAGTCGAGTGCCAGATTACCGGATAGGAGATTGGGAGCCTGTTGCCTACGAGCAGCGCCTGGTAATGGATTGTTGGGATAAGCAAGCTTGCCTTGCACTGGTTTCGGATTGGCCGTTTCGTAGTATTTACCACGAGTACTTTCTCAAGCGTTGGCGAGATCGCATTTTTGTCCAATACGAAAAAGTGGTTCGGGCAACTCTTGAAGAACTAAGTGCTAAGGGGCCTTTAACCACCCTAGGCTTTGCCGACCAAAGTGCGGTTTCTCAGTGGCGAGGGAGTTGGTATGGTCCTAAATTAGTTAAGAATGTCCTGCGAGCTCTTTGGGAGACGGGTCAAGTGGCTACTCACCATCGAGAGGCTGGCAGGCATGCTTATCACCTAGTAGAGGAAGTTGTGCCAGCGAAATATCTATCTTCTCATCAACCAACATCTATAGAGGCTTTAAGATTTCTTATTCGGCGTAGGGTCCAGTCAGCAGGACTTATGCGTACGCGTGCTGAGAGAGCACTATGGTCGCTTCCAGTTAGCACGACCGAACGATTAGAGCAGATTCGAGTTATGGTGTCTCTTGGTGATCTGCATTGTGTAATGGTTGACGGCGTTGAGTACTTGTGCCACGTTGCACCGTCTTCCATACTGGATCAACACCGATTGAAACCAGCTATGCTTTTTGTCGCGGCGCTCGACAATTTGGTCTGGGATCGTCGCTCCCTAAAACATCTGTTCTCATTTGACTATGTCTGGGAGGTTTATAAGCCAAAGGAGAAAAGGCGATGGGGCTACTATGTTCTTCCCATCATATGGGGTGACCGTTTCGTGGCTCGCATGGACGGACGTTGTATAGATGGACATTGGGACATATCAGCCTGGTATTGGGAGGATGGTTACGATATTAGAGATAATACCCTAAGGGTATTGGAGGACTCAGTCGCCTCGTTTGCTTCATATCTTAGGGCTGATAGGCTTACTCTACCGGGAGACATGGGTGCCAGTACGAAACAAGCGTTCCGGGCAGGATTTGGGAGGAGTAAAGAGACGTGATTGTCGTTAAGGTTGGAGGAAGCGACGGGATTGACCGCAGCGAAGTCTGTCGTGATATCACCTCGATTTGGGAAGAGGAGCAAAGGATAGTTCTGGTTCATGGCGCGAATGCAGAAACCAGCCGAATTGCAAACTCCCTAGGTCACCCACCAAAATTTGTGACCAGTCCCAGTGGCATGACGAGTAGGTTCACCGATAGGCGAACACTTGAAATTTTTGAGATGGTGTACTATGGACTCGCTAATAAGGGCTGGGTAGAAGAATTACAGAAACTTGATGTGCCCGCTGTGGGTCTTTCTGGGATCGATGGAAGAATTTTTGAAGGCCGCCGAAAGGCTCACGTCCGGAGCGTTGAAGATGGGAAAGTCAAAATTATTCGTGGTGACCATACAGGTACAGTTGATAAGGTGAATCGAGATTTACTCACTCTTTTGTTGCAAGCGGGGTACCTTCCAGTTTTAACGCCACCAGGAGCAAGTTACGATGGTGAGGCTATTAATGTTGATGGGGATCGGGCGGCTGCTATGGTGGCATCTGAACTTGAGGCATCGGTGTTACTCATTCTCTCTAATGTACCAGGGCTTCTCTCTCGGTTTCCTGATGAAAATAGTCTCATATCAGAGATTGCGGTAGAAGATATTGACGAGTCGATGCAGTTTGCAAAAGGAAGGATGAAGAAGAAAGTGCTCGGTGTAGCAGAGGCGATCCGGGGTGGGGTTCCTAGGGTTGTGCTTGGCGACGCGCGGAAGGATCACCCGGTGTCGCGGGCTCTTGCCGGGGAAGGTACTGTGATCGAGTTAAGGAGTAAAAGTGGCAGATCTCAACAGTAACGAAATCATGGACATAGAACGTCGTCATGGGTCTGGTCTGTGGAACGTAGATATTGCGATAGTTCGTGGAGAAGGAAGTAGAATTTGGGATTCTGACGGTCGGTCTTATATTGACTGTATGGCCGGTATTGCCGTCGCTAGTTTGGGGTACGGTCATCCGCGGCTTTTGCAGGCAATAAGTGAGCAGGCTGAGCGGCTAATGGTTTGCACACAGAATCTTGGGAACGATACTCGTGCAGCTTTCCTGGAAAAACTTTTTGCAATTGTGGGACCATCACTTTCCAGAGCTTTCCTTTGTAACTCAGGTTCTGAGGCAAATGAGGGCGCCCTCAAATGGGCTCGAGTTGCCACGGGCAGGTCTAAGTTTGTGGCTACGAAGCGGGGGTTTTCGGGTAGAACTTTGGGAGTTCTGGGACTTACTTGGGAGAAGGCTTATCGGGAGCCATTTGGTCCCTTAGGGTACGAGGCTGAGTTTGTTCCCTATAATGACATTGAGGCGTTGGGGGAAGCTATTACTGAGGACGTAGCAGCTGTAGTGCTAGAACCGATCCAAGGGGAAGGTGGAATCCATCCTGCAGATAACGATTACTTGCAGGAAGCTCAACGGCTGTGCCGAGAACACGGGACTCTTCTGGTAGCCGATGAAATCCAATGTGGGGTTGGTAGGTCTGGATCTTTTTTAGCCCTCGAACCGAGTGGTATCCAACCAGATATTGTTACCCTAGCCAAGGGTCTCGGGGGTGGTTTCCCCATAGGCGCTGTACTTATGACAGACGAGGTTGCAAAGACCATGCCTGTTGGTGGCCATGGTGGTACTTTTGGCGGAAACCCCCTTGCATGTTCAGCGGCTTTGGCTGTTCTTAACGAGATAGTTGAATCTGATCTTTTAGATCACGTGAGAAGGGTCGGACAACAATTAAGCGAGGGTCTTAGGTCAATAAACTCAGACAAAATCCGTACTGTCAGGGGTAGGGGATTAATGATAGGCCTGCAGTTGAAGATCAAGGTAGCCGAGGTAATTAGTAAACTTCGGGAACATGGTGTCTTTGCGATGAATGCCGGATCTACCGTAATCCGATTTGTACCGCCACTCACGATTACTGAGGCAGAAGTTGATCAAGTTATAGAGGCGGTGACGGCGGTTCTTTCGGAATGATCGATCCTGTACAGCTTCTTGTCGGAGCTGTTTCGATACCAAGTATTTCTGGAGCCGAAAGAGAGGTCGCTGAATACTTCAAAGGTGCTCTCTCATCAGCCTATGATTCGTGCAATATAGATGATGCGGGTAACTTGATAGCCAAAGTTGGATACGGTCCCTTAAGGTGCTACCTCCTTGGGCACATTGATACTGTCCCCGGAGATATCTCGGTGAATCTGAATGGCGGGATTTTAACAGGCAGAGGGGCTGTTGATGCAAAGGGTCCATTCTGTGCAGCTGCAGCTGCCGTGGCTAACCTTCCAGAAAATATTCTGGATAAGATTACAGTTACCCTTATCGGAGCAGTCGAGGAAGAAGTTTCTTCAAGTAAAGGTGCCCGGTACGCTGTCCAGTCTTTGCCTCAGCCAGACCTCCTTGTGATCTGTGAACCCAGCGGCTGGGATGCTATTACGATGAGCTATAAAGGAACTCTTCGAGCCAGATTAACTTTGGAGGCCCCGAATGAACACACTTCAGCAGGAACTCCTTCTGTTGGAGAGAGACTCGTAGATGCTTGGCTTCAGATTAGAGACTGGGCGAATGGGACTGCCTCTCCTGGTGATCGCGTTTTTGATCGCATCCAGACGCATCTAGAAGATATTTCGGTACAGGGTGATGGTTTACTTGTCCAAGCTACATGTGGGATACGCTTTCGGCTTCCAATACATTGGACGCCCGAGAAAGTCGAAGCGTCTTTAGGAAAATTAGACCTTAATGGAGTAACGATTGTTGCCTCCGGGGGCGAGAGGGCCTATAGAGCTGAAAGAGATTCTGTACTGGCAAGGGCTTTCAGGGTTGCGATTAGATCTCAGGGTTCTCGACCTAGGATGGTGGTTAAGACTGGTACTGCAGATATGAATGTTGTCGCACCCTTCTGGCCTGTTCCGATGCTGGCGTATGGTCCTGGTGATTCCAAACTGGATCATCGACCAGATGAGCACATCAGTATTGACGATTACTTACGCTCGCTTGAAGTTCTTCAGGATGTATTCCGCTACCTTGCTGAAATGCACAAAAAAGAAAAGCCCTAAACTCTAATAGATCTTAGGGCTTAGCGAAATCATAATTACATGATTTTTAGGACGCTGCCTTTCCCAAAAAAAGTTGACCTATCGGGAGGGGGGATTTATCTCTGCAGGGAGACTGCATTCCTAGGGGGATTAGTTAATGGGCGAACAGCGGTAAAGTTGACAGTAATAGGGTTAACACTGTAAATATTGAAAAAAAATAAAACTCTTATAAATAATTAATGTGCTCCTGGTTGGGGATCCCGGTTAATTTTTGGCAAACTATTAGGCGATCTTGTGTTTCAGTTACCCGGAATGCATAAGCGCTAATTAGGGTTGGTTGAGGTAATTTGATTGCAGAACGTTGATTCCCCTTTGGTATTACAAAGAGAAAGCTGAAGAAAGAAGTAGTAACCTAAGATCTAAGCTTAATATATAGAAGATAATCGTTACTACATTTAGACCCTAACTTATTCGTTCCAGGGGAGGAACAATGGCTAAACGTCTAGGAGATTTAGAAATCAAGAGGCAGTTGGAAAGCTTGCCAGGATGGGTGGAGACTGAAGGAAAGCTTAAGAAGGAGTACTCGTTCAAAAACTTCGTCGATGCCTTCACCTTCATGGGTAGGGTGGCTTTCCTAGCAGAGGCCATTAATCACCACCCTGATTGGTCTAACGCATACAACCGGGTTTTGATTAATCTTACAACTCACGATGTTGGTGGAATTACCGGACTGGATGTGGAATTCGCTAAAAGCCTTGAAGATATTTTTTCAAAACACTGAGGTAAGCCTAGAATTGGATTTACATCTTCGAAGTGGTTGTTTCTAAACTTCTAAGTTTAGATCCTTGCTAGGAAGCAATTCCGAATATAAGATTTTACCTGAAGGTTAACTTCCTTAATCCGTAATCTTCTGCATCATTGCTTGAGCTTTAGGAGGGCCACGTGACTCCCTGGGGTTGGGGAGGGCTATGGGTCTCTGACTGGTGGCGTAAAGGAATAAACCTCAGCAAGTAGGTTAAGGTCCAGCCGGTCTACAGTCCCGTCGGAGTTAAGGTCCGCAGCTAGATTGATCCCTTCGGAGCTGAAGCTAGAGGCAAGAATTGTGAGGTCATAGAAGTCTACTACACCGTCTTTGTTGAGATCTTCTATAGCAAATTTCGTTAGATCCCAATAAGCTGCTATGTCGGTTATTGTTATTTCTGAAGGACTAGAAGGGCTGATAAGACCACTCATTACTCCAGATCCGGCTGGGAGTCCCAGGGCCGCACCTACCTCGTGTAATATTGTGCCAGGAAATAGGCTATAGAGTTGAGGATGTAAACGAATTTCTAGATTTTGAGAACTTCCCCCTCCTTGTAGAGTTATCGAGGCCGTATCTGGCCCGAAAAAATTAGATTTGGCAAAACGAAATATTGAGTAGTGGTTATCTTCGAGGATGTGTTTGAGAGGATTGTTTAGAGCTGTTGCCCAGGCCTCAAAGGCGATTTCCACTTCATTGGGAAGAGTAGATGGCCCGCCTTCTGCTTCCACGAAGTATTCCGAGGCAGCAACAACACCCCAAAGAGTAGCAATGAAGATTGCTATTTTCATGGGTCTTTAGACATAAGATCTTGAAGTTTGTTTAGGAGGGCTTCTGTCTGTCCTCCTACCCCGTCTAAGGTCAAACTACCAGGAGTTGTGAGTGAGAGAAGGAGTCCTTCTTCATTTCTAAATCCCAATGGACTAAGGCGCCAAAGCCCTTGTCGAAAACCAATGATAGGTGAGGCATAGGAGTCATCATATGCCAATACCAGTATCTCTTCTCCTTCAGTAAATTTGGGCATTAGATTTACTGTCAAGGACTCGCCAGTTGCCAAAGTTCCTCCGAGAAAAGAAAGCTCTACTGTTGGTCCATCTACGTTAAGTAAAGGAACCTTTATGGTGAACGTAACGACAGTCCATGGTTCGCCACGATCTTCAATGTGGATCTTAGACACGGTTCCAAAGAAGCTGAAGTCAGTTTTCGCAATCATTTGATCTAAAGTGAGATCAATAAACGTGGTTGCAGCTGCCCAAGAACAGGCAATAGTTAATGCAATCGCAGAGAAGAATCTCATAAGAGGAGGCAGCGCTGTTTTCATTGTTTGTACTTTGGCAATCATTTCGTTAATTCTCTGTTCCACCGGGAACTGAGGCAGGAAAAAGAAAGTCTGTCGGGAACTCAAGTTGTATTCCGTTGATAATTTGGCCTTCGCTTTTAAGGGAGAAGGAATGGTTCTCAAGTCCAGAAAAGTATTCTGTTGCATGGCTAAGCTGGAGAGGCCCTGCTCCTCGAGGTCGGAGAACGAAGTTGAACAGGCGATGGTCACCAGAAATACTGGTACCTAATACTGCTAAGTCGATCTTTAGGATGCCTGGTTGTGTTTCAAACAGCAATGCATATGTTGAACTATGCGGACTCGGAGAATCTTCAACCAGGTCAAATAATGTGGGATCCCATCTAACCCAAGTCCTTGAAGATTGGAGAAGTCGGGCTTTCCTGACTTGGGCCCGAATTATTACGTCCTGATGGATGTCTGTTAAAGGTACATTAAGAGTAATTTCGGGTGGTGGTGGTTTAGCAACGGTAAGTTCAAAATCCTGGAAGGTCCTAGAGAGCTTACCGTCGGAAACGACCACGGTGAACGAATAAGTTCCCAACATTGTTGGGGCCCCAATTAGCCAACCTGATTTCAGGCTAATGCCTTCAGGAAGACTCCCTTTTGCAAGTTCAAAATTGAACGGTCGTAAACCGCCGGTTGTTTGGATCTGGGTCCGATAAAACTCTTTTTGAAAGGCTGTCGGCAGAGCCGAGCTATAGATTCTTAGGTTGTAGCCAAATTCTTCTAAATCGCTGCTGCAAGACCCTAATACCAAAAACAACAAACCCAAAGCCGGGAAAATCTGCAGCCTTCTTTTGGAACTCACTCTAGCTACTTTGGATACAGTGCTCACCACGTGCAATATCCTAAACTAATAGAAGAAATCAACCTATGGGTAGGCATAGGCTCTTGCAAAAAGATATCGACGGTAAGTTCATATAATCCTATTCTAGTGTACTGCAGAAAAGCCTTTTATTAGTACTAAGCTAGGTACAGAGATTAGTACTGGGCGCACTTCGCATTTCTGGAAGTCCCTTGGTTTAACTTTATGGTGCAACTTCGGGGATAGTTGTGGAACTAAACTCGAAATTATTGGTCTCCCTTAAGTCTTCTAGGCCTCTAAGTTCGAATTTTGTCTAATTGAAGGGTACTGAGGTGAGTGAGAGCTAACCCGAGAGCGTCTGCAACATGATTACTTTGAGGGTTAGTAGTTAATCCCAGTAGAGCTCGTACCATAAATATTACTTGGGACTTGTCAGCACGACCCGTTCCTACAAGAGTTTGTTTCACTTGCATTGGGCCATATTCAAAGACTTCGATGTTTAGTTGTTCAGCCGCTAGGAGGCAGACTCCTATGGCTTGGCCGACTTTTAGTGAAACTTGACGTTGTTGGTGGAAAAATTGGCTTTCTAGAGCGAGGGCTTCGGGTTTTGAGTCTGCAAGGAAGGCGTAGGTGCCGCGGTAAATAGTTTCTAAGCGCTTTCCAATTGGTGTTTTGGACGTGGTACGAATTAGTGTTGAATCGACTAGGGAAGGCTGTTTCCCAGATTGCGATACTGCCCCTAAACCAACATTGGCGAGGCCCGGGTCTAATCCGACAACAATGCGGGGTGTCCGGGCCATAGCCATCTAATTTTAGCTTAACTGCTCCAAAACTTAGTATTCGGAAAGGTAGGTATCAAGCTCCCATTCGTGTACCGTTACTCGGTAATCGTCAAATTCTACTGTTTTGGCTTCTAGAAAGTGTTCAGCTATGTGAGCACCGAGAGCGTCTTGGATGTACTGGTCTTTCTTGAGGGCTTCCAGGGCTTCACTAAGGGTTCCAGGAAGTTCTTTGATCTTGTGTCGACGTCTATCCCGAACGCTCATGTCATATATGTTTCGCTGTATTGGCGGTGCGGGTTCGAGATTCTTATCAATACCATCTAGCCCCGCGGCTAACATTGAGCCGAGAGCGAGGTAAGGATTGCAAGCGGGGTCCGGCATCCTGAGCTCCGACCTTGTCCCGACACCACGCCGCGCTGGTATTCGGATCATGGCACTACGGTTAGCAGCTGACCAAGCTATGTTGGTAGGAGCTTCAAACCCAGGCGTTAATCTTTTGTAGCTGTTTACTAGAGGGTTTGTAATAGCCACCATCCCTGCAGCGTGTTTAAGGAGGCCAGCGATCCATTGTAAGGCTATATTGGAAAGTTCATGCTCGGCGTTAGGATCGTAAAATGCATTTTGACCATTTTTAAAGAGGGAAAGGTGAGTGTGCATGCCTGAACCGTTCATTCCATGAACCGGCTTAGGCATGAATGTGGCGTGGAGTCCATGATTTAAGGCTATTTTCTTGACCACTAATCGGAAGGTCGCAATGTTATCAGCTGTAGTTAATGCATCCTCATATTTGAAATCTATCTCGTGTTGGCCTGGCGCTACTTCATGATGGGCTGCTTCAATTTCAAATCCCATTTCGACGAGCGCGTTAACCATGTCCCTACGAGCCTCCTCCCCCTTATCCACCGGGGCTAGATCGAAGTATCCCGCAGCATCATGAGTTATCGTGGTCGGCGCGCCTTCTTCATTACGCTGGAAGAGGAAAAATTCAGGTTCTGGGCCCGCGGACATACCATCGTAACCAAGCTTTTCAAGACGGTCTACTTGCCGTTTTAGTACACCCCGGGGGTCACCAGGAAAAGGTGAATCGTCCGGATACGCCACATCGCAAATTAGTCGCGCTACTTTGCCGTAGGTAGGGTCCTCTATGTTTTCAGGGAAAATTAGGAAAGTCCGGTAATCAGGTTTTAACAACATATCGGACTCTTCTATTCGAGTGAATCCTTCCACCGATGAGCCATCGAACATGATCTCACCATCTAGCGCCTTCTCGAATTGTGATGCGGGAACTTCGACGTTTTTATTGTGTCCCAGGATATCCGTAAACTGAAGCCGTAAGAACTGTACGTTTTCGGAATTGAGCGTGTTGCGGATTTCTGTTGCTGATGTTGCCATTGTGACCTCCCTAGCGAAACCGATGAACGACATTGTTACGTGGTTGGGTACGCAATGTCAACGACATTTTGGTGAGACATCCATACAAAATGGAAAGTGAGGGATTTCAGCAAGGCCTAATATTCTAATAATGTCTTATTGAACACCGCTAATCCTTAACATCTGGGCAGAATTGGTCACTTTCACTCGCGGTCTATTTTCTGCTGAGCCCAATTCAGTTTCAAACGTATCGAGTTTTTGCCAGTCGCTAAATTCTACGTATAGCACCCCCCTGGCTTTTAGGAGGTCGGTGATAGCCTGTGGCTTTGTGTTGATATTGTTTGGTGAAGGTAGTTCATCGTCTAGAAGTCCTTTTACGGTTTCTAGGGCATCAGCTTTATTCGTGCCGATTACACCTGTGGGACCACGCTTTATCCAGCCAGTAACATACTTTCCTCTTAAAGGTTTACCGCCAGCACTATCAATAATCCTTCCTTTTGCATTTGGGATTATGTTGCGTTCAAAGTCGAATGGCAAGCCCTTAAGCGGCGTACCCTTATATCCGACGGACTTAAGTATCATCTGTGCTTGCAATTGAAAGGTTTTCCCTGTTCCGATGGCACGGATATACCCTTCGGAACCAGTTTCGAGGCGGTTGATTTCTAAATTGATAGCTTCGACGTTATTGGTACCTACAATCTTTTGTGGCGAAGCAAGAAAAGTTAGGTGTAGCTCCCGAGATTTTGTTTCTTGTGAGGAAGTACTCAATTCATTTAAGATAGCGAGGTTACGTTTTGCCAAGGGACTTGTTTCGACTGTTTGGGTACTAGCGAGGTCAAGTTCGAGTTGTTTTGGATCAAGAATTAGGTTTGCGTTTTTGAGATTACCCAGTTCCCGTAACTCTTGCGAAGTGAATTTCCCTTGAACTGGACCTCTACGTCCAATCATGTAAATGCGCTTTATTTTGCTTTCAGCTAAAGCTTCGAGGGCGTGGTTTGCCATGTCGGTTTCCCTGAGCTCGTCTACCGATTTTGCAAGTATTCTAGCTACGTCGACCGCCACATTGCCCATGCCTATTATTGCTACGGAAGAAGCATGCATGTTTGGTTGTAAATTAATATAGTCTGGATGACCATTGTACCAGGCTACAAATTCGGTAGCTGAAAGACTCCCTTGAAGATCTTCTCCGTCGATGCCCAATCTTCGATCAGCCGGGGATCCTACTGCGAAAACGGTAGCGTGGTAGTAGCGTTCTAGGTCGATATGATCCAAGTCTTTCCCATATTCGACGTTTCCGAGAAAACGGACCCTTGGGTTGTTAGCGGTTCGATCATACAGCTTAGTAACCGATTTTATCTTTTGATGGTCTGGTGCTACACCGTAGCGGACTAGGCCATACGGGGTTGGCAGTCGTTCGATTAAGTCAATTTCTACCGACTCATGGTGCCTTAGGAGTGATTCGGTAGCATAAAACCCCGAGGGTCCGGCCCCTATAACGGCGACTCGTAATGATGAAGTTCGTCTCGCTACCATCTTGTTCCTTCCATGGGGACACCTTTACGGCAGGACTGAGTGAGGGTATCCTCATTCTCTATGGAACGTGCCGAAGAGTTACCAAACGCTACTCCTCCGTTAGTTGTGCAAAAATACGGCGGCACTAGCGTTGGTGATATAGAACGTATCACAAAGGTGGCAGGCCGCATTGCTCATGAGGTTGAAAAAGGCCAGAAGGTAGTAGTGACAGTCTCAGCGATGGGACATAGCACTGACCAGCTAATGGGTATGGCCCTCGAGATTTCGTTACGGCCAACGTTGAGAGAGCTGGATGTTCTTCTGGCTTCTGGTGAGCAACAATCCATGGCTCTTTTGGTCTTGGCGTTATCTGAACTTGGCATTTCGGCTAGATCGTTTACAGGGGGTCAAGCTGGGTTTTTGACTAATAGCAACCATGGTAGAGCTCAGATAATTGAGGTTAGCCCTAAGTATGTGAGAGAAGCCCTCAAGAAATACGATGCGGTTGTAGTAGCTGGGTTTCAGGGTGTGACTGAGAAAGGCGACATAACTACGTTTGGACGGGGAGGTTCTGATACAACAGCTGTGGCGCTGGCGGCAGCTTTAGGGGCAAGAGTTTGTGAAATCTATACAGATACTGAAGGGGTTTACACTACTGATCCTCATATTGTCCCGGGCGCCAAGAAGCTAGACCGAATTGATTATCAGGAAATGCTAGAGATGGCTGCTTTGGGAGCTGATGTGCTCCATCCAGTTAGCGTGTGGTATGCCAGAAGATACGGCGTTACCGTACATGTCAGGTCATCATTCAGTTATAACCCAGGAACTCTTGTTCTAGGTAACGATGCGGAGGGAAACGTGAAAACCGATAAGTCTGTTACTGGGGTTGCATTAGATCAGAAGCACGCCAGGATAAATGTAGTAGAAGTTCCAGATCAGCCCGGTGTTGCTGCGGAACTATTCTCGGCTCTTGGGGCGGCAAGTATCGGGGTGGATATGATTATCCAGGGTGTTCCAGGAGCCGATAGTAGCCGACAGCAGATGTCATTTACGGTCAGAGAGGACAACGTTGATGCAGCTATGGAAGCGATTACTCCCGTGCTTCATCGTCTTGGGGGTAGAGCAGAAGTAGATCTTGGAATTGCCAAGTTATCCATAGTTGGTATAGCGGTTGGTTCTACGCCCGGTATCCCAGCTAAGATGTTCGATGCCGTTTCCTCTGTTGGTGCCAATATCGAGATGATTTCTACCAGCGAGGTCCGCGTCTCAGTTGTGATTCCGGAGGCTTTTGCCGTTCAAGCGCTTCGGGTGGTCCATGATGCTTTCGAATTGGGAGACGAATCTGCGTGAAATGTGTCGATATTTATAATATTAGATCGAAGTATTAGTGACTGGGATTTGCTAACTGATGGTAACCGATCACGATCTAGACCAAGTAATACTTAGTGCACGTGGTGGGGTTATTGAAGCTAGACTGGTTTTCGTTTCAGTATCAGGTTTGCCAGTCCGTGAGGTGTATCCGATACCTACGCTGGATCTAAAAGAAGCTGCTCTTAAGCTGGGTAGATGGTTAGCAGGTCGCCACGATGTTGTTTCTGCTCACAAAGCTAGAGTTCGTGTTGAAACAACTAGGGGCCTAGAGGATGAAAAGTCTCTTCGGGAAATTTTAAGCGCAGCATTCTTAAAGATAAGACAGCAGTGAAAAGAAGACAGTAGAATCATTCGCACTTGATGTTAGGTTGATCTCTCATTGTGACAAGTACTTCTAACTAGCTACTGGTTTATCTGATGGTGAGAGTGGCTATGCCAGGTAGGATCTTACCTTCAAGAAATTCTAGAGAGGCCCCACCGCCGGTTGAGATGTGATCAATTTTGTGGGATACGCCAGCAGCACGAATTGCTGCGATACTGTCGCCACCGCCAACGACAGTGAATGCATCTAATTCTGCAACGGTTCTTGCTACGGCCCGGGTACCATTATCAAATGGGGAGGTTTCGAAGGCGCCTAAAGGACCATTCCAGAGGACAGTCCCTGCCCCAAATAAATTCTTTTTAAAAGAAGCTACTGCCTTTGGCCCAGCATCTAAGCCCATCATGTTGCTTGGAATGTCATTAGAAGAGTAAGTTTCTGTCGTAACGTCCGGAGTAATGTGACGAGCACAAACAGAATCTTCAGGGAGGTGAATCGTTACGGATTTCCTTTTGGCTTGGAGTAAAAGTTTGTTTGCGATATCTATTTTGTCTTTCTCGGCTAATGATTTGCCGATCTGTCCCCCCTGGGCCAAGATTAGGGTATAGGCCATAGCGCCGCCAATAAATAATTCGTCGATGTGTGAGAGTAGATTGGCCATAACATCAATTTTGTCAGATACTTTCGCTCCGCCCATTATCATTTTGAATGGCCTTTGAGGAGAATCAAGTAAGCCCCCTAGATTGGTCAGTTCTAGTTCTAAAAGTCGACCAGCTGTCGAGGGTAATAGATGGGCAACGCCTTCAGTGCTAGCATGTGCCCGATGAGCTGTCCCAAATGCATCATTCACAAAGAACGAAGCATAACTAGCTAGGATCCGGGACAGTGCTTGATCATTATGTATTTCTCGGTTATCAAACCTAGTATTTTCAAGGAGGGTCACGCTACCTGGGGACGCGTTTGCCACAAAAGTTTGCTGTTCAGGTGATCCAGGTCCATCGGTAGGGGCGTAACGTACTTCCTGCCCAAGAAACTTGCTGAGGAGAAGGGCAATCGGTTTCAGTCGAAGATCAGCAGTTACTTTAGTGGGCCTACCTAAGTGACTAAGTAGGATAAGGGTAGCTCCTCGAGAAAGTAGTTCCCGAATAGTCGGTAGTGCAGCCTGAATACGGGTTTCATCCAAAACTAATCCATTGGAAAGCGGGACGTTAAAGTCAACCCGACATAATATCCGTTTTCCTGAAGGATCTATATCATCTAGCGTGCGGAGATTGCCAGTGTAATGCACTTTATTGGTGGATGTCTTAGAGGTTATCTCCGAGAACCTCTAAGACATCCACCATGCGATTGGCATAACCCCACTCGTTGTCGTACCACACAAAGAACTTTGCCATGTTCCCCATTGTTTTTGTGAGTTGAGAATCAAAAATCGCGGATGCCGGATTCTGTACTATGTCTGATGAAACTATCGGATCTTCTGTGTACTCTATGATTCCTTTGTAGTCACCTTGCGAAGCTTGATGAACGGTGGCGTTGAGTTCGTCAGCGGTAACTTCGCGACGCAGAAGGGTGGTGACGTCAGATATTGAGCCGGTTGATGTCGGGACCCTAACAGCAACACCATCAAAGACGCCGTTCAGTTGCGGAAGGACTTTGCCAACAGCTTTTGCAGCACCAGTCGTGGTTGGGATGATGTTAGAAGCAGCATTACGGGCCCTTCTAAGGTCACTGTGGGGGCTATCCAGGATATTTTGATCGTTGGTGTAACTATGTATCGTTGTCATCATCGCTCGTTCTATCCCGAAAGCGGTGTCAAGAATAGCCATGATTGGTGCAAGGGAATTAGTGGTGCAAGAGGCGTTTGAAATTACATCTCCTGAATCGCTGTTGTATTCGGTTTCGTTTACACCCATCATAATATCGAAATCTGCATCTCCAGAAGGAGCACTAATCAAAACCTTTCTAGCTCCTGCTTGAAGGTGCATGGCAGCCTGATCTCGCTTTGAGAAAAACCCAGTGGATTCTACTACTACGTCAGTTTCCACGTCTTGCCACGGGATATCACTTGGATTACGACAGGCGGTTGCCTTAATGCGTTTACCGTCCACGACAATATAGGTCTTATCCTCCACTGTAATTTCGCCGGGAAAGCGACCATAGTTGGAGTCGTATTTCAGTAAGGTAGCTAGAGTGTCAATGTCCGTTAGGTCATTTATCATAGTTATATTCAGGCCTCGCCCATGAGCAAGGCGAAAAATCTGGCGCCCTATCCGGCCGAAACCGTTAATTCCGATTCGCATAAATTCCTCCTGAAGGGGTTTCGGAAGTCTCGTGTTGGTTAATGATTAACGAGCCTTGGACATTCTATACTGCCCCTGGTCAAAGGTGCTAGATACTGGGAAGTTATAAGTGCTAGCGGATTATCATTCTTTGCGAAAGATTTATTCAGTAGTATTGATAATGGCAATTAACCGCAGGAACTAAATTAAGTTTGTAAGGCACTACGTAATTGAGTGAGTTCAAAAACAAAACCTATGTACCTGTAGCAGGCTTGGTTGAAACGCCAAAGTTAAAATTTAGAGATAAGAAACTGAGTAACATTTATTGGCTCAAATATGTAACATCAGAAACAATAAGTCGAGGTCGCAAGCTGTTGAGCGCCTCCGCACCCAACTTGATTCAAACAGTGTGGTTTTTGAAAATCATTGGATAGAAGGGTAACGGCTCTCGTAAAGACATATTTTGATTGATAGTTAAATCGGCCTTATAGCTGGCGTGAAAGGTCTTTTATCTGCGGAATTATAACTTTGTTGGCCGGAAGGCTTTACAGGAACCTGGCTTCCTGTATAATCAACATATAACAGTTATGGATAGTTTTAATTATCCCCTGTTTTCCAGACTATACCAGTCCCACAGTTTTAATTGCCATGCCTAAAGTATTTTGTTGGGTTTTTGGCTGAGAAAAATAGATTAAAGGGGCTGCCTCCGCTTCAAGTCCCATGAAGGGAAGCCAGGCGTTTAACCGATAACTTCGGTTCATCTGAAGCTGCAATGAAGCAGGCAAACAGTGAGAAAGGAAGTTGCAATGAGTCCTCGTGGTAAGACTGATGGGCCCTCGGCTACGATAAACGATGAGGTTGGTGAGGAAAAGCCCAAGCGACGGTCCCGTAACCGGACAAAGGTTGAAGTTGAGGGTACTGGCGCGACAGAGAAGAAAAAAGTGCTTTCAGAAACAGTGGAACAAGAAAAGGAAGATGTAGGTATTAAGGCTGAATCGCCTGAAGGTACTGTTGAAGGCGAGGCTCAAGATAAGAAAACGTCTGAGCGGTCACGTAATAGACGGGGTCGTGGTAACCGTAAGCAAAGTCTGAATTTTAAGGACCTGCAATCAAAGATTCTCCCAGAGCTGCACATTTTAGCTAAGGAAATGGATCTTAAAGACTACCGAAAAATGGATACTGATGAGCTTGTGATTAGCATCCTGGAGCTAAGCGTAGAGGGTGAAGGCCTTAAATTAGTGAAGGGGTATTTAGAGATTTCTTCTGATGGTTACGGGTTTCTTCAAGAATCTTTGCTTCAGAATAATACTCGCTCAGTAATTGTTTCAGCAGGACTAATTAAACAATTTAAGTTGCGAACTGGCGATTTTATTCTTGGAAAATCGCGGCGACCACGTGACAATGAACGGTACGGAACGCTTATTCGCGTTGAAGCGGTTAACGGGGTTGACCCCTTTAAGGCTTCAAAGAGACCTCGATTTGACGATCTGATTCCGACTTTTCCAGAGCACAGAGTTGTTCTCGAAACAGAACCGAAGGAACTTTCTGCCCGCGTTATAGACCTACTTGCTCCGATCGGGCGAGGTCAGCGAGGATTAATAGTCGCTCCACCGAAGGCAGGGAAAACAACTCTCCTTAAGCAGATAGCTAATTCGGTGGTTACCAATGAAGATGATATTAAGGTAATTGTTTTGCTCGTAGATGAGCGTCCGGAGGAAGTAACGGATTTTCGGGAATCTGTTGATGGTGTCGAGGTGATAGCTAGCACCTTTGATGAGCCCCCTTCTAATCACATCCGGGTTGCTGAATTTGTGCACGAAAGATCGAGAAGAATAGTAGAAGAGGGTGGCCATGTTATGGTTCTGCTCGATTCAATAACACGCCTAGCAAGGGCTAACAACCTTGTGATTCCAGCGACAGGTAGGACCCTTTCTGGTGGTTTAGATTCTAACGCACTACATTGGCCAAAGAGATTTCTTGGGGCTGCAAGAAATATTCGTGGTGGTGGCTCTCTTTCTATCCTTGCCACAGCGTTAGTGGAAACAGGTTCGCGCATGGATGATGTCATCTTTGAGGAGTTTAAGGGTACAGGAAATATGGAACTGCATCTTTCCAGGCGACTTGAGGAACGCAGGATTTTCCCCGCCATTGATATTCTGAAGTCTGGGACTAGAAGAGAGGATCTTTTGCTTAGTGAAGATATACTCGCAAAGATGTGGTTACTCCGTAAAGTGATTAGCGATATGGGGGTATCAGAAGCCATGGAAATGCTGTTATCAAGACTTGAGCGTACTGATACTAATGCCGAATTTCTCTCAACTTTGGGACAGGGATAAGAAACTCTGTATCTTGTGTTGAGTTCTGTGGATAAGGGAACAAAGAGCTGCTTAATCCAGGAGATTCTTTGACAAATTCCACCTGACACAATTACGTAGCCAAGGCCTAAAGGGAAAAAAGATGATTCCCCTGTTGTTTGACCCAACCGGCTCGCTCTCGATATACTGTCCGGTGTTTTCCTAACCCTTAGGCGATTGGAGGGTTCTATGTGGATTTCAACTCGTGCTCAATATGGAATGCGGGCTCTCGTCGAAATCGCTAAAGGCGGCGAACGTCCAACGAGCCTGAAAGTGGTTTCAGTGCGCCAGGGGTTGAGTCACCAATACTTGGAGCAAATTTTCTCCGTCTTGCGAAAGGCTGGCCTTGTAGAATCTGTACGAGGTGCACGTGGTGGTTACAGAATGAAGAGATCCCCGTTAGAATTGGAGGCTCTTGAAGTCGTAGAATTACTTGAGGGTACTCTTGCCCCTGTCATTTGCATAGAAGATAAAGAGGCTTGTGACCGGGTAGGACAGTGTTCGACAGAGGATCTCTGGCATCAGGTTGATGCAGCGGTAAGGTCTGTTCTTTCAGAAACCAAAATTTCTGACCTTTTGGACGATGGTTCACTTTTACAGCTCGGTCCCTTACCTGAGCAGTTTGCTAGAGTCACCTGACACCAGACAATATTTATCTAGACTTTGCGGCCACAACCCCCTTGGACCGTCGCGTTGGAAAGGTTATGTCTCCTTTCTGGACTGAATGTTTTGCTAATCCTTCATCAGTTCATAGATTGGGACAGGTAGCCAGACGGGCAGTAGAAGATTCCCGAGAAAACGTCTTAAGGGCGATAGGAGCTCTTGGTGGTCAAGTGGTATTCACATCAGGAGCAACTGAAGCTAATAACCTCGCAATTCGATCGGTGATGCATCAAGGGCCGCCAGGGAGGGTCCTGACAACAAAGTTGGAGCACCCATCTGTTTTAGAGGCCACCAGGCAGCTTAAGAATAAGGGCTTTCAGCTAGATTATGTAAAACCGGACAGTACAGGAACCATTACTGCTGAGGCTGTCCAGAGAGCATTAAAGCCGGACACGTCTCTAGTTGCCTTGATGTATGTAAACAGTGAAACAGGTGTCGTGACAGACATCGCTAAGATATCAGAAATAACGCGCAAGCAGGGAATTTTGCTTTTTTGTGACGCGGTCCAAGCATTTGGCTCTCTGGATCTCAACGTAGTGGAACTAGGGGTCGATATTCTCAGTCTTTCTGGACACAAAATTTATGGTCCAAAGGGTGTTGGCGTATTGTATTTTCGTGAGGATGTCGAGATAGACCCTATCCTATTCGGAGGGTCACAGGAACAAGGGATAAGACCGGGTACTATAAATACTCCCGCGGTAGTAGGGATGGGTTCAGCAGCGTTATTTGCATCCCAAGATGTGCATTCCGAGGCTGACAAGATTCGCAGATTGCGGGATCGATTCGAGAATAATGTTTCAAAAGCCGTTTCCCCAGTGATTAATGGTCGGGGTGGAGTGAGAAGTCCTAAACACTCGAACCTATACTTTCGCAATGTAGATGGACAATCACTACTAATGAATCTAGATTTAGAAGGTATATCGGCTAGTATTGGTTCAGCATGCTCCGCCGGCAGTTTTAAGCCTAGTCAGGTTCTAACCGATATGGGAATGACTCCTGACGAAGCGATGTCAAGCGTCCGCTTTTCATTCGGTCGAGGAATTACAGAAGTTGATGTAGACCGGGCGGTGGAGAGGGTGGTGACGGCTGTAAATAGATCTAAGAGCGGCTAGGGTTAAGCTGTGTTTCTCCTTCTGGCTTCTGCGAGGATAGTTTTCGGCTTGTCCATAGAATCAGGCTCCAAAATAAGTTCAGTAATGTTATTGCCGGGCACTTCGAACATAAGGTCAAGAAGAAGGTTTTCCATGATTGAACGAAGAGCTCTAGCGCCCGTGCCAAAGCTTTGTGCCCGGCGAGCTATTTCAGTTAAACACTCCTTAGTGAACACTAGGGAGACCCCTTCAAGAGCGAAGAGCTCCTGGTACTGATGTACCAAAGCGTCCTTCGGTTTTGTAAGTACGTCGATGAGCGAAGTTAAGTCTAAGTCATTTAGGCGAACGGTAATGGGTAGTCGCCCGATTAACTCTGGAATTAACCCAAAAGCCATTAAGTCTTCCGGTAAAACGCTGGCCGTTGAAATTAGATCTTCATTTCCTAAATCCATTTGTTGAAACCCAACATGAGTTACGTCAATCCGAGCGCGGATAATGTCCTGCAAACCTTCGAATGATCCACCACAGATAAACAATATGTTTGAGGTGTCAACTGGGATTAATTCTTGGTGGGGATGCTTTCTTCCTCCTTGGGGAGGAACATGAGTGACAGTCCCTTCAATCATTTTAAGAAGGGCTTGCTGAACTCCTTCACCGGAAACGTCACGTGTAATCGAAACCCCTTCTGATTTCCGGCCAATCTTATCAGTCTCGTCAAGGTATATGATCCCTCGTTCTGCGGCTGCAACATCGTAGTTAGCGGTCTGCAAAAGTCTCAGGACAATGTTTTCTACGTCGTCACCAACATAACCGGCTTCTGTAAGGGTTGTGGCATCTGCAATCGCAAAAGGAACACCAAGAATTTTTGCAAGCGTTTGGGCTAATAGCGTTTTTCCAGTCCCACTTGATCCCACTAAAAGAATATTTGATTTTTGGAGGTTAGCTTCTGGGTTTTTTAGCCTCTGAAAATGGTTATAAACGGCTACAGCTAAAGTTTTTTTAGCTGTTTCCTGATCTATAACGTGTTGGTCAAGTTGCTTCTTTATTTCGCGAGGTGTTGGAACCTGGGGTAATGAGGAGTGATTGTCTATCGCTGTGCCCAGCATTTCTGTGATCTTGTCAATACAATCACCACATATATGGGATGTCCCTGTCTCAGAAGAAACTAGTTGGCTTCTTTCCCCATAGGGCAAGCCACAAAAACTACATTGCACTTTGACCATGCTGCTTTAAACTGACTCGTCTTTATTAGGCGAGAAGTTAGGTATTTCTTTAGGCGTTACTACTCGATCGATCAGTCCGTAATCAACGGCTTCTTCTGGAGTCATAAAGTTATCTCTTTCCATGTCACGCCGGAGCTGTTTCTTGGGATGTTTAGTGTGCTGGTGGTAAATATCTTCCATGATGTCTCGAAGGTTTAGTACTTCTCGTGCTTGCACCTCTATATCAGGTGTATTACCGCGGAAACCAGCGGAGCCTTGGTGAATCATGAGGCGACTGTTTGGTAGGGCCACTCGCTTGCCAGCTTCACCCGCCATCAGGATTACAGCGCCCATTGACATTGCTATACCAACGCAGTTCGTGTGGATTGGTGCTGCAACATATTGCATAACGTCGTATATCGCAAGGCCAGAATATATTTCTCCCCCAGGGCAGTTAATAAACAAATTGATGGGTTGATCACTGGACTGAGAATCAAGTAGTAAAAGCTGGGCGACCACTACGTTTGCCACTTCTGCGGTGATGGGTGTACCCAAAAATATGATTCTTTCCTTGAGGAGTCTGCTGAACACATCGTATGTCCGTTCATAACGACCTGTCTGTTCAATGACATAAGGGACCGTTGTCATTTTGGCAGCCCCTCATTCCGTCGCCAAACATAGCTATTTGTCGCAGGGCACAGTCCTTGTGCTTTACTAAAAAATGTTACTTGGGTTGCAAGCATCGGTTAACTCGTCCTTTCACTCCACGATGATAGACGATTTGGCGTTTACCTTTTCCCGGACTAGGTTTGATAATGTTTGGTCGCGGGATATTAATACCCTATAGTTAGTTAACCAGGACTCTCCTCGATCACGTTTGAAGTGAGTAACATCTTTTCCCTCTCTAGCTGCTAACCCTTCAAGCACACTACTAAAATCCTCGTCTTTTATGTCGGATCCTAAGGTATCGTGCACCTTCTCCAACACTAAATCTCGTCGCACCTCTAGCTCTACCCGCTTATTGAGATTATCATCGAACTCTGAGCGAGTACCATTCTCCTCTAATGAAGAAAGATAAGACTCAATAGTTAAATTACGACGCGAAAGGTCTTGGGCAAGTTCTTCTAGAAGATGCACCTTTCTTCGACTCAGGAGGCTCTCAGGAATCTCAAAAGTTGTTAGTTCAAGAAGTTTCTCTACAAACTCTTGGCGGTGGTTGTCAAAGTTTTCTTGTTCGAACTGAGCTTCAAGATTTTCGCGTACTCTGGCGGTTACTTCGTTCCAATCGTTTAATCCAAGGGTCTTAGCGAAATCATCGTCTAGAGAAGGAAGCTCTTTTTCTTTAATGTCAACAATTCGCACCTCAAGACTATTCGACTCTGAGTCATTATCGGAGTTAGCAAAAGTTACTTCAAGCTCCTCACCTTGCTTGTTGCCGACTAATTGCTTAACCAGGTCTTCTCCTGCGTGTTCAAGGTCTATAGGAAGAGGCGCGTTCTCTCCTTCACTTGATACCGGTTCTACTAAAACATAGTCTTTCGGACTTATGGCTCTATCTACAGGAATCAACGTAGCGTTATGGTTTGCTAATTGCTCAATTGCGTTTTTAGTATCCTCTTCTGTAACAGATCGATTAGTTGAATCTAACGTTATTTCGGTAAGGTTAGGTAGGGTAAACTCTGGGTATAGATCGACACTGACCTCGAAAGAATAGACCTGCCCTTCAGTGGGCTGCTCGGCTTCAAAGTTTACATGGATAGCTGTAAGGCCAAGCTCATTGATTGCTAGAGGGTAATTAGCATTGATTAAGGCTTCACGTACCTCGTCCTTAAGAGTATCTTCACCAATTCTACGCAGAAGCACCCCTTGTGGCGCTTTCCCAGCTCTGAAACCAGGCACACGTATCTGGCGAGAAAGGGTGGTAAGAGTTGATTGGAATCCCTTATCTACCATCTCAGCAGGAATGGTTACACGAAATTTAGCCTTAATGTCGGATTTGTCTAGAAGTTCGGTCTCCATTATCTCTCCAGGCGACACTGAGTTTATTAGCCTAAATAAAAGGGCAGCAAGGCAGTCCTTGCCGCCCCTTTGGTGCGAGGAGCGGGACTTGAACCCGCAAGGATAAAATCCACCAGATCCTAAATCTGGCGCGTCTACCAATTCCGCCACCCTCGCTAGGAGGAGGTTATTCGTTCAAGCTGGCGCTAAAACCTCCATATGCTGGGGTGGATGATGGGATTTGAACCCACGGCCTCCGGAACCACAATCCGGCGCTCTAACCAGCTGAGCTACATCCACCGGACTCGCGAATAAGAGTTTAGCAGAAAGGGATAGTGAAGGGAAGTCAGCTAATTGAATAAACAACCATCATTTTTCAAGGTTGTGTAAGCCCCGATAGGGAATGAGTCGATTGCATTGGGGGCTTAGTGCTGAGTTGCAAAGCTTCAACATCCCTTTACTGAACAACAATGGAGTTTTTTGGTTCTGAATCTTTAAATGTTCGAGGTAATTCTGTTTTTAGAATACCTTCCGACTTAAGTGCTCAATTATAGTGCTAACTTTTCTCAGAGAAAATACGTAACAAACACAACTTTGAGGGTAACCAAAAGCTTTATCACAAATATGATGGTGCACCAGGAAGGATTCGAACCCTCGACCTACCGCTTAGAAGGCGGCTGCTCTATCCAACTGAGCTACTGGTGCTCGAAGCGAGAGGGTCCGGAGTGAGCCCGGAGCCTCTCGCAGGGTGAAAGTGGAGCGGGAGACGGGATTCGAACCCGCGACATACAGCTTGGAAGGCTGTCGCTCTACCAGCTGAGCTACTCCCGCATTGCTGTTCTGGCTGGTCGGGGCGGCTGGATTCGAACCAACGACCCCCTGCTCCCAAAGCAGGTGCGCTACCAGACTGCGCTACGCCCCGACGCGGTATCAGCAAAGGCCACCGAAGTATACAGAAATGGTGCCTTACAGACAAGTTGTGATGAGGTGCTTAAGAACTAGGATTTGTAGAAACTAAGGCCTTATTACACCAGGAACGGACTTCTTGCGACAAAGGCAGTGCTTCAAAATCCCGATGATGGTACCAACCCATACAACCATCATCAACTGAGACGTTGCCTTCGTACGGTTCCAAAGGGTGTCCAAAGTAAATTAGGTCGATGTGTTCATGGTCAGGCAAGATCGATTCGAGTTGAATACCCTCAGGGCGTAATAGCTGCCTAGGCTGCTTAACATCTAAACCTGTTGTTCCATGGAGAGCAATTGTTACTCCTGATTCTTCAAGGGTTTCACGAATGGCAGCCTCTTCCGGTAGTTCGTTCGATTCGATATGGCCTCCTGGGGGCAGCCAAATGCCCAGCTTCGGGTGTTTATGGAGGAGTATACACTCACGCCAAACGACAAAAACCGCAACCGTGAAATCTCTAGTCAGCAATTGGATACTCAAGATGCCATTGCTAGAGGAAAGGCAGCCTCTGAAGAATCTAGCAAGTTTCCGTAAAGAAGGTGAGGTGTTGCTTGAGAGATGAGCACCTCATGCAAACCAAGTCTTGAAACTTGTTTTTTGGGCAGTAGAACTGTATGGTTTTGATCAGAATGACCAACCACAAACTCATCCTCCTTGGCTAGATCGCGGACTAAAACCCTAAGACTCTGACCGACGTATGATCGGTTGCTACGTAACGACCAGGTTTTTTGGTGTTCGATCAGTTCCTGTAGTCGGTTAGTCTTAACTTTTTTGGGCAAGTCTTCGAAATGAGTGTGCGCTGGTGTGCCGGGTCGGGCACTGTAAATGAACGTGTAGGCTTGGTCAAAACCAACTTCGTCGTAAAGAGACAAGGTTTCTTGAAAATCATCCTCTGTTTCACCAGGGAATCCAACTATAATGTCGGTGGAAATAACCAGATCAGGAATCATGGCGCGAATTTCTCCGATTAGCTCAATGTACCTATCTCGCTTATATTCTCTTGCCATTCTACGAAGAACTCTATTGCTTCCTGACTGAACAGGTAGGTGGATGTAGTTGCAGATGTTATCGGTTTCTGCAATAGTTTGGATTATGTCCGCCGTGAAGTTCATTGGGTGGCTGGTTGTGAATTTCACTCGGGGAATGCCAGTATTAGCTACTAGCCGAAGTAGTTCCGCAAACGAGGGTAAAGATCCATCGTTGAGTCCGTAACTGTTTACGTTTTGTCAAAGAAGATATATTTCTTGGACGCCCGCCTCTCGCATTGCTTCAGCTTCTTTTAGGATCACTTCAACTGGCCGCGAGATTTCAGGTCCTCGTGTAGTTGGTACGATGCAATAAGTGCAGTGATGGTCACATCCGCGCATTATGGTGAGAAAACCAGTAAGGCTGTTTGGTGCTGGCGTTAGGTGGGTTTCTAGGGCTTTGTCAAATTCCAGATTACGGTAGGACCCGCTGAATTCGATTGCTTCAATCGCCGGTAGGATATCAGTTATTGCTCCGGGACCCAGTAGTATATCCACTCCGAATTTGTCTGCAAGCGCCTGGCCTTCATCGAGTTGCGCCAGACAACCCATGAGGGCTACTGTCAGTTCGCGACCAGTTCTTTTAGCTTTGCGGAGCTCACCAAGCATAGTCACGACTTTTTCTACGGGTTTGCCGCGAATGGCACATGTGTTCATAATGATTAACTCAGCGTCTTTGGGGTCATCAACGAGATCGTGGCCACCCGCAACTAATTCAGACTGTATTGTATGAGTATCGTACTCATTCATCTGACAGCCGTAAGTTATTACGTGTGCTAGCAAGGATTTGACCTCATCTTCTGCCGGATCTCAAGGCATGGAATTTCTAAACCGACTTGACACCATACCTTGGGACGACCCAGAGTAGCAAAGCTCTGATCGATTTAAAAAAAATGGTTTCAGCATTTGGATTGCGCGTTCTAGCGTTATTCTCCAAGCATTTTGATATTTTTTAAGCCGACTTAAGCTATTACGAATTGTGACTGGATTTGAAGATAATGTGCTTAAGATTGTTTGGGGTATTACGGTGGGAAAGGTAGCTACCTATGGTCAAGTAGCGGAACTAGCTGGGAGGCCAGGTGCTGCAAGGCAAGTAAGGAATTTGCTTCGCAGCAAAGGTTTCATGGATGATGTGCCCTGGCAACGTGTGATAAATTCCTCTGGCGGTATTTCAACCTACAAACTTGGAATTGAGGAATTACAGAAAGAAATTCTCAAGGATGAAGGAGTGTTGTTTGACGGAGAAAGAGTGAACTTAAATGAGTGGCAATGGATTCCTGACTAGTAGCGTTATTGGCCTAATCTATTAATACGGAAGATCGGGCTTAAAAGGAACAAGTCTTATAAAAATAGATCTTGTGTCAACGAAGTCTATCTTTAAAATAGGTTTAAATGGTGGTGATTTTTATCCTGGTGGTTATGCGAAGATAACGCGGTCCTAGTGTCGCATCGTATGATGTTGGCAATGAACGAGGAAGTCGCGCTCGCTCAATCATTAATCCGGATCTTCAGTCCCTCAGGTGCTGAGAGTCGAGCTACAGTCTTGTTTGTCTCGGCATTAAAAGATCTAGGGTTTGATGAAGCCTATCTTGACGAGGCAGGTAACGCTGTAGGGATTCTCCGGGCTGGTAAGGGACCCTCATTGATGTTCAACGGGCATCTCGACACTGTGCCCTTAGGCGATGAAGACGAGTGGATCCATCCCCCGCTATCAGGCATAGTAAGTCAGGGAAGGCTTTGGGGTCGCGGTGCCTGTGATATGAAATCGGCTGTTGCTTGTATGGCTTATGCAGCGATTGATGCTCGTAACCGTGGATTCAAGGGAACCCTTATTGTGACGGGAGTTGTCCTTGAAGAGGTTGGTGGTCTCGGGTCATATCATGCAGCAGAGACCTTGCGACCAGATTTGGTCATACTAGGTGAGCCAAGCAAACTTTCACTGAAACTAGGCCATCGTGGAAGGGTCGAGCTTCATGGCGTGGTTCCAGGGCGAAATGCTCATGCCGCTAGAGCTGAGTTAGGATTGAATGCTATAAGTCGGGCTGCAGATTTCCTGAATAAGTTAGAGGGCCTAGCATTGCCCAAGGGTGGTCCCCTGCAGAGGTCTAGTGCAACCCCTACGAGGATAGTAAGCTTTCCTGATGGGAGTACAAATGTTGTTCCTGGCTCGGTTGAGATAACCATAGATTATCGAAACATTCCTGGTGATGAGCCAGAAGATATCCTGAACCGTATAGGTATGCTCGATGACGATATTGTTTGGTCTATACCAGTAGTGGAATCTGTCACCGAGAATAGTAAAGTGCGACTTCGCACTAGTAAGACGATAAGCCCATACCTTGCTCCGGGTGAGAACATAGCTGTGAATCGAGCTAGGGAAGCGATTAAAGTTGGGATGTCGAGTAAAAATATAGAATTTAAGGAAGGGGTGTGGTGGTTTTGTACTGACGCTCCTCAGCTTTCCCGGTTTGGTGCTCCAGTAATTGGGTTTGGACCGGGCGAAGAGGAACTTGCTCACACTACTAAAGAGTCTATTTCAGTCGAGCATCTAATAATTGCGAGGCAAATTTATGCTGATTTAGCATGCGCCCTTTTGGGAGCACCATGAAAGGGGAGACTCTTGAATTCGAAGGTAAGCCTTGGACCATAGTAGACGTTTCTCCAGCTGTCTCATTGGCAGAGATGGCAGCTGTTATCCTAGAAGAAGAAGGCATTTCAGTCATTATCTGTACGTTGGAAGAGAATGAGCTTAGTGAGTCAAATAATGAAGATCAGTTTGGGACCGCCTATGTACTTGTGCCTGAATGTGAATCACCTAGGGCATTGGAGTTGATTAAGGATTCTGTGACTGATTACAGAGGAGAGCAGATAGAAGGATTCCTCGAAGGTCTGTCAAACGATTTGGATGAGTAATTAATGGCATTTTGCTCCTGTTAGAACTAATATGAATTAGATCAGGTGGTTGAGCTTCAGCATCGGGGAATAACATAAAGAACCTAGCAGCTATGATGGTCAGATGAATGTAGCGGTCCTTATCTATCATCACGTGAGTGAACTTGGGGTCGTTGCTCCCATTTCGGTCATGGGGACTGCTAAACGCTTACAGGGAAGCGATTCTGAGCTGGCAGTGTTCACGGTTGCTCGGTCCCGACTTTCTGTTCAAACAGTCTCAGAAGTGATTCTTACGCCCACCTGGGCTTTCGCGAGCGTGCCACAGATCGATGTCCTGTTTGTTCCTGGGGGCGTTGGGGTGGAAAGAGCCCGAAGAAACAATTCAATTATCGAGTTTCTTAAAAGGGCAGCTTCTCAGGCATCTTATGTTGTTTCAATCTCGAGCGGGTCTCTTTTGCTCGGGGAAGCTGGTTTGTTGAGGAATCAAAATGTTTGTGGTCCTGACTATCTTCGGGAAAGGTTAGAGGAGTATGAAGTGGGTCAAAACCTATCAGTTCCAGAACTTAGAAATCCTTCTGGTATATGGTGTGCAGCCACAGATGAATCCAGTTTTAACCTTTGCTTCGCTCTGGTCAATGAGCTGGGTGGGTCAGGACTAGCAGCAGAAACTGCTCAGTTAATGGGAAGAATGGATGAGGGTCAACCGATATAAGGCCTTAGAGGGATAATTGATAAAACATCCCCCTCTGATACGACACTACCAGCTTTTAATACCGCTAAGCCATCCGCTTCGACCATAGAACGTAAGACGCCAGAACTTTGATTTCCAGTTGTGTAAGCTGTAGTCCCATTTGGTGTCGAGCTTAGTCTGACTCGATGAAAAGTTTCTTTCGAAGTAGAAGCTCGAAAATCCTGACCGGCTCGAGCGGTTTGGAGGCAATAATAAGGAATGTTTTCTGAACATTGTAGAAAGGAGCTTATGAATGCTCGACCAAGTAAGAGGAAGACTACCATGCTGGAAACTGGATTCCCGGGTAGCCCGATAATTGGTATGTTGCCCCAGTTTCCGAACATGACTGGGCCTCCTGGTTGCATTGCCACTTTCCAAAAATGTACAACACCATCCTCGATAAGAAGGTCCCGGACCAAATCGTAACGCCCCATAGATACTCCACCGGATGTGATTAATAGGTCGTAGCTTGATGCGTTTTCGATCGCGGTTTGTAGGGCTATTTTATTATCTGTAACGCTAGCTAGATTTATCGGAATGCCTCCGGCCATATGAACCATTGCAGAGATTGAAAAGGCGTTAGCGTTGTAAACCTGTCCAGGGTTCAGGGGCCTGCCTGGTGTGATAACTTCATCCCCTGTAGCAAGGATACCAACCCTGGGTTGACGTACGACGCTTACAATAGAATGCCCCATAGCTGCTGTTAGGCCTATACTTGCTGAATCCATTACCGTGCCAGCAGTGAGGTAAGTGTTTCCCCGGACTAGGTCTTGGGCTCGGGGTCGAATGTGCCTAGGTGTCGCAGGTTGAAGGGCAGCGACTTGCCGTTCGACCCCTTGTGTATATTCAATAGGGAGGATGGCATCTGCACCTGCAGGGACTGTGCCTCCAGTGTAGATGCGAATAGCCTGTCCACGACTCAACGCTCCGGTGAATGAACGTCCAGCTGGGACTTCTCCGATCACTTCAAGGAAGACCGGTGATTCTTTTGATGCGTGTTTTGTATCGGCTTCATAGCAGGCATACCCATCCATAGCGGAATTCTCGGTGCTTGGGTGGTCGACTAGGCTTTCCAGGTTTTGCGAAAGCGTTCGGCCTAGGGCGTCAGCTAGTGAAACCTGTTCGTGTGATCCTTTCGGAGCATGATCCTGTACTATGCCTATGGCGTTAGATATGGTGATCTGTGTTGGGTAAGTGGATGGTCCGACCATATAAACAGAGTAGCAGGATAAGAAGGCTAAACCTTTGTAGGGTTACGTCCGTCCCATCCACCGTAATTATAAAAGCATCCAGGGTTACCATCGCAAAGATAATTTAATAGTGGGTCTCGTAGAGGAGGTACCGGTATAATTCTCGCTGCCTCTTCAACAGTTACAAATCGTGCCTCAACAATGAAGCCATCAGGATCGCACGGATTAAGCAAGCCCTCATATTCAGCGGAAAACGCAAATGATATGGCGCGGTCGTCACGTCGTTCATCTTCGACATGGACTGCATAAGCGAGGTGTTTGATCCGGGTAATTATTAATCCCGTTTCCTCTTTAACTTCTCTGCGGAGAGCGTCGGTAGTCCTCTCGCCAGGTTCGACCACACCGCCTGGCAGGGTATGCCTTACTTCCCCCTGACCTCGCCAGTCATTGCCTACGAGTAGTACCCGGTCTAAAGGGTCAAGCAATATTGCCGCGGCAACGACGAAATCACGCCTTGCCATCGGCCCCCCCAATCGTATTATTTTCAGACTCCCCCTTTGAAAGGAGGCGAAGCTGTAATACCTGTTCCGCCTCGCTAAGAGCTGAGTTCAATTCGGCTAACGATCCGTTCAAAATTTCAGGCAGGTTGTGTGAGGTGAAATCTATCCTATGGTCAGTGACCCGTGATTGGGGAAAGTTATAGGTGCGTATTTTTTCGGATCTGTCACCTGTTCCTATCTGGACTAGTCTAGCCTCTCTTGTTTTTTCTGACATTTTAGACCTCTCACGTTCTAGGAGTCGTGCTCGTAGGACGGCAAGAGCCTTTTCCTTATTCTTAATCTGGCTTTTTCCATCCTGACAAGTGACTATAATCTCATCAGCTGTTCCAGGAAGATAGGTTAACCGGACTGCCGAGTCGGTGGTGTTTACAGATTGCCCACCAGGACCGCTTGAACGAAAAACGTCTACACGGTAGTCCGAAGTCGGGAGGTCGATATCAACATCTTGAGCTTCTGGTAGGACCGCTACAGTAATGGTACTCGTATGGATTCTTCCCTGCGTTTCAGTCTTTGGGACTCGCTGAACCCGATGTACCCCAGATTCGTATTTAAAACGGCTATATGCTCCACGACCTGCTACTTCTAGGGAAGCTCTACTAAATCCACCAACATCTGTGGCATGTGTGTCTAGAATTTCAATTTGGAAACCAAGAAACTCAGCGTATCTGCGATACATTCCCAGGGCTTCAGCGGCGAAAAGTGATGCCTCGTCGCCTCCGGCAGCTGCCCGGATTTCAATGATGACGTTTTTGAGGTCGAACGGATCTTTTGGTAATAATAGTCGTTGAAGTTTTCTTTCTAGAAGCAACTTCTCAGTTTCTAATTGTGCGAGTTCTTCACGAGCCATTTCTATTAATTCGGGATCCGTGAGTGCCTCTCGTGCTTTTGCGTCATTATCCATCACTTTTTGATAACTACGGAAGGTACCGACTATACCCTTGAGGTCGCTATACCGTTTCATGGTCTTAAGGTACAGAGGTTGATTTTGAAAAAGTTCTGGGTCCCCAAGACTTAGCTCAAGGGAGTTGAACTCAGCTTGAAGATTTTCTAATTGGTCAATCATTGTTTATTAGTTTACCGCGTACTCGCTTTGTTAGCCGTGAGTCTTCCTGGTAACACCAAGAGCTCCTGAGGTACTTCAATTAAAGATGTTTGTTCCCGAATTGTCACGTCAAAGGTTATTTCCAATGTATGTAGAATTTTCTTTGGGTTACCGTTTGAGAAGTAGTCACTGTATGGTTAGGAGTTCAGGAGTATTTAGTCACTAAGAGTTTTTAAGGAGAACATGTTGAACGAGCCTTAGGATCAGTATGACTTGCTTCGTCACTTTTAACATTATGAAATTGGGACTTGATTTTAATGTTATTTGCTAGAACCCTTCTTGGGAAGGGCGTTATTTTGTTATGCACATGGAAGTGAGTGGCTGAGGTTATTTGTTTTAGGATTAGGCTTTAAACAAAGTATCTCAACCTTAATGTGGCTTCTGTCCGTAAGATTGACAGAGCCACCGCGTTGTACTTGCCTACCTAATCCTCTTCAGTCCCATAAGATTGACCTCCGAAAATTGATCGAAGCTCTTGCGCGCTACTAGCTTTTCGAAGTTTAGATATACGATCGCTTTCTTCCGTTCGTAATGCACGTGCATTAGCAAGGACTTCATCTATCCGGTTTGCGGGAAATTTGCATGCCCCGTTTTCGTCCATATGGATGATTTCTCCGGGAGCAACATCCATTCCAGCCACAGATACGGGGATATTGATAGCGTGGACGGCTTGGTTTCCATGCCCAGGTGTGACCCCACTTATAAGATACTGGAAGTCCATTTCTCTAACCTCATCAATATCTCGCGAAGGGCCGTTAGAAATCATGCCAACACAACCGATGGCTCTCATGGCCGATACCATGTTCCCGCCAGCAAGGCCTACCTTATTTGCAATTTCGGGAGGAAATTTCTGTTCCAGCGCAAGGACCGTAGGGCCGTTGATTGAGTCTATCGCATCCAGTACATTCATAAATGAAAGACGATTGTAGTTTGGGTCTGGTAGTCCGAATACGCACGTGACCGCATATCCGACACGTACTCCTAGATTTGGATACATGCTTTTTATAGTTTGGTCCGTATACCAATTCTCCGTCCACGGATTATATAGTCCTAAGCAGAGAGGGTCGCCAGGGTATGTAGCAACAACGTTGGTGATTGATGGGGTATCAAACTCTTTTAATTGCTCTAATTGTGAGGTTATTTCTTTCATCAAATCCTACCTTCTATTATGCGTAAGGAGTCGTACTTAGAGTATGAGACTGTTAGGAAGTGTTACACATTTATTAGATGTACCTTGTCTTTTGAATTAAGGATATGAGAAGCTATCTAATTAGTAGATCTAATAGTTTAGATAGTTTTTGTAATTCTTGAACTGGATAATTTGATTGTAAGGTGAATTTTTAACGATTTGAGGTGGTCGAAATGGGAAATACCCCGGCGCTTGGTTTTGGTATTCTAGGTGCAGGCCGGATAGGTTCGCTGCACGCTCGTAACATAGCGAGTCGTATAGTAGGTGCTGAACTTATTGCTGTTATGGATGTTGACCTTGCGACTGCCGAGAAACACGCATATGGCGATTCTTACGCAACGCAAGATTTGGATCGATTGTTAGGTGATCCAAAAATCGACGTCGTACTCATTGCCTCAATCACTTCTTTACACAGTGATCATATCCGATGCGTGGCGGATGCTGGAAAGGCTATTTTTTGTGAAAAGCCAGTAGCCCTTGATATTGAGGAAACGCGAAGTGTGATGAGGCTAGTTGAAGAAAAGGGACTGGCTTTTCAGATTGGGTTTAATCGTCGTTTTGATACCGGTTATGCCGATATCGCGAGTCGCCTTCACGGTGGTGAGATGGGTAAGATCGAGATGTTCCGTAGCCAGTCTAGTGATCCTATGCCACCACCAGAGTCCTATATTGCCTCTTCAGGCGGCATCTACATTGATAGCGTTATTCACGATATAGATGTAGCTCGTTATATGGTTGGCGAGGTACGTCAAGTGACTGCGCTCGGTCGTAACCTGATAGATCCTTCATACGGGAAACACCAAGACATTGACATTAGCATCTTGACGCTCGAATTTGAGAATGAGGCGATTGGGGTGATTCAGAATTCACGGCGCACTCCACACGGTTATGATTTGCGGGTTGAAGTTCACTGCGAGAAAGGTAAGCTCGTCGCCGAAGATGAACGCCAAACTAAGATCTGGCGTTACGATGAGGCTGGGATTCATGGTGATTACTATTACTACTTTATGGAGCGTTTTGAAGATGCGTATAGGCAGGAAATACAGGTGTTTGTTGATACAATAGCTAAGGGCGAGGCGACTAAACCGGGCACTCAAGATGCGATTGAGACTTTGCGAGTTGCTGTTGCAGCTACCAAGAGTTTACGTGAGGGACGGCCTGTTCTAATAGCAGAAATATAGATACTTGGATCTATAGGGCCTTTGTCAGGGCCTAATCTAGCTTGGATATAAACCAAAACATTCTTGAAGACCCATCTATGCTTACCAGAGTAAAGATAGGCTTGGGTGGGGGTGTAGGACTTTTCTCTATAGGGGTAAGCCTAATTTAGTTACTCCAAGATTTCTCGATTGGATGCAGCTTAGTCAGCATGCAGTAGAAGATATTTGATCAGATTCTGAGCCGTTTGTTTGGGCAACCATAATCGAACAGTCGATGTAGACCAAGAGGCCCAGAAGATGAGAGTAGTTACAAGGAGTTGGTGCGAACACATATTTTCATCCAATGGTTCATTGCCTCATTTTGTTTTACGTCGGTGTCCCTGAGGCTCTTCATAAGCACACCTCAATAAGTTTTTCAGGTAGTTGGTAAGTTCCTACTATTGTTACCGGGGGGATTTTTGTACTTGATAAGCCAGGATATCTACTAAGTATAGTTGGGCATTTTGTCCGTATACGGTGTGTACTAAGGGGAGCGGGATAGGAGATAGGAAGTTCAAGTACTTTGGCAGGGGAGAGATCACAATTTCATTTTGTTGCCGTAAAACAGTTTTAACCAATAACATAAATTGTTAACTTGCAGATTAGGCTGTTGGAATCTTTATTAGTTCAGACGTGGTTTATTATGGTGCGCCCGATCCGATTCGAACGGATGACCTTGGGCTTAGGAGTCCCCTGCTCTGTCCAGCTGAGCTACGGGCGCACGCGACTGGCATTCTAGCTAACTTGGAAATGGTAAGGCAAGGGAAAATACAATTCACTGACGCCTACTAGATAATCGTTTCTCACTGTTCTGGTTTTTTTGCGAGCGAGCCTCCAAGAGCATAAAGCCTAGAATAAACCGGGCCTAGGTTTAGCAAATGCGTTTCAAGAGTATGCGATTTCGGATTCATATAATGTGCCCTAATTAGCTCAACACCAAAAATGTTTGGTCGGGGTGGCAGGATTTGAACCTGCGACCACTTGACCCCCAGTCAAGTGCGCTACCAGGCTGCGCTACACCCCGATGAAGTGGAACCGAGTTGCCTAACGAGCTTACGGTCTACGTGTCGTTGCGTCAAGAGTGAAGTATCCCTATGGTGAATTTGAATTATGAGTCCAAGTCTTATTACCGGCTAATAGAAGTTGCTATTGGTAAAAAGTGGGTTGAGGATCTGGCGGAAGCTTGTGGGGGTAGGTAGCGTGGAATATATGGTTAGCCTCGTAGCAACGTGCAAAGTATAACGGGGTTTTTCCCAGTGCTTTTCCGGATAAAGCGGCCTACCTGTTTATAAACATCGTTTCTGATGTCCTTGATTGGGCTTTTATCACGAATCCCAGCATCCAAAGAATTTAAAACTATTCGCTTGATTTCATCTTCGAAGCTAATTTCAGGTTCGGATAAACCTCTAGTGGTTAACTCGAAGATCGGATTCTTACGGGCAACAGCCATGATTACGACAACGCCCTCTTGCGACATGATTTGCCGATCACGGATTGCAGAATGAGAAATCTCCTGTGCTTTGTTCCCACTGTTGTCTATGTAGACGGAACCTATTTCGATTTGGCCATTCGCACGTAGGTCATTTTTGGTAAGTTCTATTACATCCCCGTTGCTAGCAATTAGGGTTTTTCTGGGTGGTAAAGATAAAGATTTTGCTATGTTTGCATGATTAATCTGTTGCCTCATTTCTCCATGCCAAGGAATGAAGAAACGCGGTTTAGTTAACTCGAGGATAAGTTTCAATTCATCCTGGCTAGCGTGTCCGCTAGCGTGTACATTGTATTTAGGTGGATCGAATACCTTGACTTGTCTAGCGTAGAGTTTATTAATTAATTTGTTGACTGGTTCTTCATTACCGGGGATTGGGTTAGAAGACATGATGACAGTGTCTCCTGCTTTAAGGGTCACGTTACGATGATTTCCTGTAGCCAGCCGACTCAGAGCCGCCATTGGTTGACCCTGAGAACCTGTGCAAAGGAACAGGACTTTGTCGTCCTGCATTGTTTGTACATCAGCACTTGTAGCGATGGGTTCTTTCATCTCTAGGTAGCCTAATTCTTCAGCTACCCGGGTGTTTCGTACCATTGAACGTCCTTCTACAACGACGCGCCGATCTTGTCTTTCAGCTATACGAATGACATTTTGTAACCTGTGAATGTGGCTTGAGAAGGTTGTAACTATTACACGCCCTTTTGCACGGGAAATTATCTCTTCCATGGCTTTCATCACGTCATCTTCGCTAGAGGTGATTCCGGGCCTTTCGGCATTAGTTGAATCACTCATTAAGGCTAGAACGCCTTCGGCACCAATAGCAGCAAGTTTGTGGAGGTGACTTGTGCGACCGTCTGATGGTTTTAAATCTAGTTTAAAGTCTCCACTGTGGACAATGCGGCCTATAGGTGTGTGGATAACGAGGCCGCAATTATCTGGGATGGAATGTGTCATGCGGAAATAGTCGACAGTGAAGCTTTTGGATACCTTGATTCGCTCGTCGGGACCCACTTCCTTTAGCACTACATCTTCTGATTGAAGTTTGAACTCCTTAAATTTTTCTCGTAATAGCCCAAGGGTTAACTTGGTGCCGTAAATGGGAATCTTGGGTAGCTGAGGCAAGATGTAAGGTAGTCCACCGATATGGTCCTCATGGCCATGGGTTAGAACCCAGCCTTTGATCTTTTTAGCGTTCTTAACCAGCCATTCGACTTTTGGTATGAGGATATTGACCCCGAGCATTTCAGCGTCTGGAAATGCGAGTCCTCCATCGATCATCATAATTTCGTCCCCGTAGCTTAAGGCGATCATGTTTTTGCCGATCTCGCCCATACCACCTAGGGGTATTATCTTCAGTAAAGTTTGTTGTTTAGCCATACTACTCCTGCGCAAGAACTGCGCTTAAATCTACATCCAGGGATATTGTCATTGGTTGAAAAAATTTATCGAGACCTTTATCGTCGTCCGCGATTACGAGAATCACGACCTCCCCGGCTAGGGCGGTTGGGTCGAGCTGAACGCGGAGCGACGATGCCCTCAAGCTCTGGTCTCACTAGGTCGATTTTGCCGCGGTCATCAATGGTGTTGACTTTTACCTGGATTGGATCGCCTTCTTTAAGGTGATCCTCAACCGTTTCTACACGTCCCTCGGCAATCTGTGATATGTGCAATAACCCGTCAGTACCTGGGAATAAGTTAATGAAAGCACCAAAGTCTACCGTTTTGACAACCCGACCTTCATATATTGCGCCGACCTCAGCTTCGGTAGTGAGGTCCTTAATGGTGTCTTCTACCGTTTGGGCGGCGGTGCTATCCTCACTATAGATTTTGATTGTACCGTCTTCACCAACTTCTACTTTTGCTCCATGTGCCTCAAGTTCCCTGATTTGCTTGCCGCCAGGACCAATTACAGCCCCTATCTTATTAATTGGGACTTTGACTAATCGAATACGGGGGGCTTGGGGCGAAAGCTCTTCGCGAGGAGTTAGAAGAGTATTTCCCATTTCAGCTAGTATGTGCATCCGCCCTTCACGGGCCTGGGCAAGGGCTTCTCTCATGATTTTGGAAGTAATACCAGATATTTTGATATCCATTTGTAAAGCGGTGATACCATCCGCAGTTCCTGTAACCTTAAAATCCATATCCCCCAGTGCATCTTCTGAACCGAGTATGTCGCTAAGAATTTTGTAGGCATCCCCTTCTTTGACTAAGCCCATTGCGATTCCGGCGACTGGTTTTCTAATAGGAACGCCAGCATCCATTAGAGCAAGAGAACTTGCGCATACCGAAGCCATTGAGCTTGATCCGTTTGACTCAAGCGTTTCTGCAACGAGTCGTATTACGTAGGGGAAATCTCCAGAGTCTGGGATTTGCCCAACAAGAGCGCGCCTCGCAAGGTTGCCATGTCCTTGCTCGCGTCTACTTACGCCCCGGAGGCGCTTTGCCTCACCGGTTGAGAAGGGGGGGAAGTTGTAATGGAGCATAAACTCTTCACTGTCGTCAAGACCAAGGTCGTCGACGAGACGGTTGTCACGACCAGTTCCAAGAGTGGCCACGCCCAGCACTTGCGTTTCTCCCCGGGTGAAAACAGCTGACCCATGCGCCCTTGGTAATACGCCGACTTCAATCCAAATAGGACGGATCTCGTCAGTACGACGCCCGTCTGTACGGACATTATCTGTGAGTACCATTGTTCTCAATTCAGCCTGCTCGACTTTTTGAAAGGCAACTGTAAGCTCACCTCTACGCTGTTTATATTCCTCGCTTTCCGAATCTGGTACCAGGCGTTCAAGAACGGTTTCCTTAAGATTTTGTAGTGCTTCCCCGCGCTCTTTTTTGCCTTCGGTGAGAAGGGCCTGCCGCAGCCCAACCGCTTGAGCCTCTGCCTCTACTAATACAGTATCTTCTTGCGAGACTGAAGCTGCGGGCTCGAATGTACGCTTCTCTAAGCCAATCTCACTCCTAATTCGGTCAATTGTGTCGATGAGGGGTGATAATTCATTTTGAGCAAACTCGATCGCTCCGACCATCACTTCCTCAGAGAGCTCGTTGGCAGCAGCCTCGACCATGAGTACAGCGTCGCGGGTTATGGATACAGTCAGATCTAGAGTGGAGTTATCTTCCTCGAGTTGCTGGAAAGTGGGATTAAGAACGTACTCGCCTGCAATGTAACCGACCTTTGCGCAGGCGATGGGTCCTTCCCAAGGTATATCCGACATGGCTAAGGCAGCAGAAGCGCCAATAGCACCAAGGGGCCCAGGATCGTTTATCTGATCCGCAGATAGAACAGTGATTATAATCTGTATCTCATTACGGAGATCCTTAGGAAACATAGGCCGTATTTGTCGATCAGTAATGCGTGCATTAAGAGTGGCTTGTGTGCCAGGTCGACCTTCTCTGCGGAGAAATGACCCTGGTATTTTGCCAATGGCGTAGTGCCTCTCCTCATATTCCACTGTAAGGGGCAAAAATGGAAGACTTGAACCGTATTCAGACATTTGGGCCGTAACCAGTAGCATGGTGTCTCCGTAGCGGACAGTAATAGTTCCGGCTACCTGTTTTGCATATTTGCCTGTTTCGAGGATTAGGTCACGTCCGCCTAGCGGAGTTACGTAGCGTTTAGGATTAGGGATTGTCACTGTTTCTCCTTACGGACTGCGGTTCTTCCCGTCCTGCCTATCTTTGCATCAGTTGGCGTGACGGATAGGCTAACGAAAATCAAGGTGCAGTCCTTTATGCCTACGGTCAATAATATCTGGGTCAACGGAGCCCCGTAGGGAGCTAATATTGGCATGCGTGAGATTTCGTTCGATGGGATTTAGGGCAAGTTGGGTCAACGACGAAGACCGAGGCTTTGGATGAGGCTTTTATATCCCTCGAAATCGGTTGTTTCAAGGTAGCCGAGTAATCTTTTTCGCTGTCCGACCATGAGCAGTAGGCCCCGTCTACTGTGGTGATCCTTGCTATGGACTTGTAAATGCTCGCTAAGCTCTTGGATGCGAGCCGTCAAAAGAGCAACCTGTACATTAGTTGACCCTGTGTCACCTTCAGCCTTACCGTAATTGCTTACAATTTCTAATTTTTGTTCCTTACTAAGTCCCAAAATATATACCCTTTCCAGCCGAGTATTAAATCAGCCGTGTTGGTAAATCCGAACGGAATCAGTAATAGATTAGATATCCGACCAGACTTCCAAGGCGCCACTCTAGCACAGTATAAGGGAGCTGTCCAAGCAAGGGTCCTTTATAGAGACCGCGATATGGAGAGGACGCTGGTACTATATCTGGGTGTTATGGGCTCAGAAGACTATCTCCTTACTACCTAAACCCAAGGGAATTCACTTGGTTACTGATGAAATTTTAAACGGAGTTGAGTTGACAGCTGTGCGAATAGGCATTCTACACCTTCACCTTCTCCATACTTCGGCAGGTATTTGTCTTAATGAAAAGGCTTCTCCGGAAGTTAGAAAAGATTTAGGATTATGGTTTGAGGAAGAGATTCCGTTTTCTGACCAATTCCTTCACAAGGAAGAGGGGTTCGATGACATGCCTGCGCACATAAAGTCTATTCTTACTGGTTCTTCTTTAACCATACCTATTTCAAATGGCAATCCAAGGTTCGGTGAATGGCAAGGTATTTATTTATGCGAATTTCGCCCTTCTGCGGGTTCGCGTAGTTGTGTAGCTACACTTTTAGGATCAGGCTAGAATTGTATTCTTACAACAATAGAGCTTAAGTAAGTTTGGGATGGTTTGGCCGTGCTCAAGATTCTTTAATCGGTTCAAGTAATTGTGAAGACTTCGAACGCAATCTGTCGATCTAGAATTAGGCATTCTAAAGTCAATTCGCTATAGGAACGCGTGCTATTGAGTTATCGTTTAACGTTAATATATTAATAAGGCCTGGATTCGATGTTGCTGACTAGTAGATTAGTAAGGGTTACCTTATTTGTGGGAGCAATATAAGGTTCCTCTACTACCTAGGTGAGGTTGATTAGGTGTTTTTGCTGCGCTTAGTTTGTATCGTATTGAGCAGTATGCCAGTGGCTACAGATGCGTTTAAGGATTCAGTTTGCCCTCTTAACTTAATGCTAACCAGGTCGTCGCATGTTTCTCTAACTAACTTTCTTAAACCTCGACCTTCAGACCCAATTACTATCGCAATTTCACGATCCCAATCAATTGCTTCTACGGTATTAATGGAGGCTGTTGAGGCCCCATAGATCCATATGTTTTGTTTTTTTAGGTCTTTTAGATACCGGACGAGATTGGTGACTTGGGTGACCGGTAAATGTGCTGCAGCTCCAGCTGAGGTTTTTACGGCAACTGCAGAAAGGGGAGAGCCCCGCCTTTTTTCACTTACTACCCCGTGGGCGCCGAGAGCTTCGGCGCTTCGGATAATCGCCCCGTAATTACGTGGGTCCTGTACCTGATCCAAGACAACTAGCAAAAGGCGCTCTCTTCTCTTTCTGGCAAGAAGAATAGGAGCTTCGGGTTCGGCGAGAGAGACTTCCTCTAATTCTGCTGCGACACCTTGGTGCCTAACAGTTCCTAGGGTTTGGTCAAGAGAAATCCTAGCAACAGTATCGGTTGGTAAGTTGGTTTTGGCTGCGAGGCGCCGGAATTCTCTCTCCGTATTAGCCTCTATACCCTTAGCGATAATGACTCTCCTAACCAGTCCACTTTGCAAGGCTTCTCGGACTGGCTGACGGCCATAGATGATCATTGACTTAGGGTTTCTAGGGCGATTAAGGCCCTTCGGCGGTCTTCTTCTAGTTGCTCCTTTAGGATGGTCAGGTGTTCAAACCTCTCCTGGTTTCGAAGATGACTGTAGAAGGTGACCTCAAGTTTCTTGCCGTAGATTTGATCTGCAAAAGCAAATAAATGAACTTCACACGAAGGGGTTTCATCAGGGAAGCTTGGTCTCGGTCCAACGTTTGCCATGCCTTTGTAGTTTCTACCATGTATACGGGCAGTTACGGCGAAAACGCCAATAGGGAGAGCTTTCCTGACGTCGATATCCATGTTTGCTGTTGGGAACCCTATAGTCCGACCGAGTTTCTGTCCTTTAATCACCTTTCCGATTGCGATATAAGGAGAACCCAGAAGACGGTTAGCTTCCTCGATTTTCCCGAGACCTAAAAGTTTTCTTATTCGTGATGAGCTAACTATGTCGCCCCCTGAAGATCGTAGGCGACAGGTTTCCAGGTGATCAGTAATGACACTGAGATCATTCAACGTACCGATCCGTGATCGGCCAAACCTAAAGTTTTCGCCAACTATAATGGCGTGAGGATTTAACTGTTCAAGTTGTCGCACGAACTGGTCTTTGGCGGTCCGAGCATAAGCAGGATTAAAGGGAATCATAATCACCTTGCTTGGATTAAAGCGTGAAAGGAGTATCGATTTTTCCTCAGCACTAGATAGAAAATTTGCACCGGAAAACAGCACTCTTGTAGGTGGGAAAAATGTTAGGACAAGGCTGGGCTTCTTCGAGTTCCTTGCCAGTTTCCTCATGCGGTTCAAGAGCATACGGTGGCCAACATGGACGCCATCAAAATTACCAATTGTGATAACGGGATTTTTGAGGTCGATTTGTGTGAGATCCGTCTCTAACATCTTGCCATAATCCAAGGTTTGATAGGTAAAAAGATTATATTAGGGAGCTCTAGTATACTGGTCATTGCCGTGCTCTAGTCACGAGTGTTCACGCTTCCTAAAAAAGTCCTTCTATCCCATATCAAAAGTATTACAATCGATTGAATCTTTTCTATAAGACCATCTTAGCTCAGTTTAGTAAATCAGGGACAACAATCGAGCCGCTACTTAGCAAGATTATCTAATTTCGTGAAACCTTGGTTCACCGGAGTTTTAACGGAGCACAAGTTAGAGCGAGATATACCTTATGGGCGCCTCATTAGCCCAGGCTTAAACTTTCATTACTAATCTAAATTATGCTGTTGGTTCTAATCAATTGCTATTCGTCTAGTTCTCTTCTCCCTCTGGATTGTACCTAAGGAAAGCAGGAATATCATAGTTACTAGGATCGTAGGCTTCACGGCCCTTGTTAGGGAATTTTGGAGGTCGAACAACCTTCATCTGTGGGCTGTGGTCAAATCCAGCTGCAATGACTGTTACACGAACTTCGTCACCAGCGTCTTCATCATATGTAACGCCGAACAAAACGTTCGGGTCATCTACCTCGGTAGCCTCGCTGATTTTTTCTACAATTTCTGTTGAATCAAATAGTGTAAGCTCTTCGGAACCAGTAATATTGATCAAAAGGTGGTGTGCGCCTTCAACCCCACGGGCGAGTAACGGGCTATGCGTGGCTGAAAGAGCTGCTTCTTCTGCAAGTTTTTCACCCCGGCCTGACCCAATACCCATAAGAACGGTACCGGCACCCGAGAGCAAGGTTTTTACATCGGCGAAATCAACGTTTATAAGCCCCGGTACGTTAATTACGTCACTTATACCGCGGACTCCATGGTATAAAACCCGGTCAGCAACGCGGAAAGCGTCTGTTAGCGTGACCTTGCGATCCAGAGCTGATAGAAGGCGTTGATTTTCTACCACTATTAAAGCATCCACCTTGTCTTCTAAGCGATGGAGACCCTCCTCGGCCGCTCGTTGGCGACGGGGACCTTCGAAGGCGAATGGCGAGGTAACTACAGCAACGGTTAGGGCACCAAGCTCACGGGCAATTTCAGCAATTACAGGAGCACTACCAGTACCTGTCCCGCCACCCATTCCAGCGGTAAGAAATACCAAGTCGGAGCCTCGGAGTGCTTCCGCAATCCGATCACGATCCTCTAGGGCAGCTTTTTCGCCAATTTCGGGATTAGCTCCAGCTCCTAACCCTTTGGTTAGGTGATCCCCCATTTGTATTCGGGTATCTGCCAGGCTGGTGGCCAGGACTTGGGCGTCCGTATTCGCGGCAAAAAATTCGACCCCTCGCATTCCTGTTTCAATCATGCGATTGACCGCATTGTTGCCCCCTCCGCCTAAGCCAACCACTCGAATTACCGCGTTTTCGTTCATTTCCTCGCTCCTCACCCTTGCCACCCCTTAACCTAAATAAATATTTGGCCTTAGCCATTTGATCTGCGCTCAATTTACGCAGTTGCTGCTTAGAAAAAGTCCTTTAAAAGATTACGAATGGTTCCCATTATTCCCCGAGAGTTATCGTGCCCCCGAGTTGATTCAGTCCTTCCTGATGGTATGTGCTGGACACCATACCTAACTAGGCCAACAGCTGTCGCGTGTGCTGGACTGGCTACGACATCTACAAGTCCCGAGACGCCCTCAGGCTTCCCAATGCGTACAGGCAACCGAAAGCGTTCGGTCGCTATTTGATCAAGTCCGGGCATTAGTGAAGCGCCGCCAGTAATAACTACATTGCCTGCTAGTAGTTCGAGAGCGCCCATCCGTTGCTCGATGTTTTGTTTGACTAAGTCGAGAATCTCCATGACTCTAGGTTGTATAACTTGAGCTAGCTCAAACGTGGAAAGAGAAGCAGTGTAGTTAGCATTCGATACTTCAAGTTCAACATCGCGATCAGCCATTTCGGGTAAGGCTACTCCATAGCGTTTCTTGACTCGTTCAGCTTCGTCTGGCGGTATCCTTAACCATTGACTTATGTCCTGTGTAATATGATCTCCGCCTAAGGGTATGACGCCAGAATGAGTTAGCTGGCCACGTCTAAAAACGCCAATATCGGTTGTGCCACCTCCGATGTCAATTAGCAGGCTGGTGATATCCTCTTCTGAGGGACTGAGAACGGATAGCCCAGATGCTAAAGCCTGTACAACAATGCCATCGACCCCAATCCCCGCATCTCGTGCACAGCGTTTAAGATTCTGTAAGGGTCCTTGTGCTCCTGCAACGAGATGAACATCAACTTCTAGTCGAACACCAGACATACCTACTGGATCACGTATGCCATCATGCCCGTCCACAACGTACTCTTGGGGAATTACATGAATAATATCCATATTGGCTTCGAGCGGAACGGCTTGGGCGTTTTCGATAGTGCGATCTACGTCTGAACGACTGATTTCTTGTCCTCGCCGAATGGCAGCCATTCCGTGACTTGTGAGGGCTTTCAAATGACTTCCAGCGATTCCTATCCAAGCCGATTTGACTTCCACGCCAGCCACACGTTCAGCTGCGGAAATAGATTGTCTTACTGAGGCAATGGTTCGTTCAAGGTTAACGACCACGCCTTTTCGAAGGCCGTCACTGGGGACAGTTCCTTCGCCAATAATGTCAAGTACGCCATCGGAGGCTATTTCACCTATAACAGTGCATATCTTAGTAGTGCCGATGTCGAGTGCGACGATGATTTTTTCATCACTCATTGTCGATGCTAACTCCCCAGGCATAAACCGAAATCCGATTGCCAGTGTGGCCTAAAAAGCCCGACCACTGGTTTTTGAGGTCCTGGACGCTCGGCGTTAAGACAACCGTCCTTGCTAGTTGGATCTCGAAGCCTTCTGGGGTATAGCTTAACACCTTTGGCTCATACTCCGCTAGCAGCCTTATGAGGTCTAGAGATTCATCGATCCGCGATTCCCCCCAACCTGTCACTTGTACAAGATCGGGCAATACTTGAGCATGCGTATTAGCTAAAATAGTGCCATCTTTTGCCCAGACATTGGTTCCGTCGGTTGCTAATGGTTGTCGTTCCCAGACTTCTATATAAATCTTTCGCTCCGGCCAGTCTCGTAGGATATGGGCCCGACTTATCCACGGGGATTTCGCTAGCTTGCGAAGAGTCCAGGGATTAACCCAAAGTAGAGGTTGCCCTTGCTTTAAGCCGGCCAGTTTAAGCACTTCCGTATCAGTGAGGAATTTGTTCCCCGATACTTCAAGGCTCCTGGCTTCTGGATAAAGCCTTGAGCCAAGCAAGACTGTGATAACTAACAGTATTACGATGTAGGCAAGCCATCTCATGCTACCCCCAACCCCGCCACTCGAGTTCCAGGGGAATTTCTACTCTTGATCTCACTTGGGCAATAAGCTCTAATACGTCCTTTTGGGTGGCTGAACCAAGGTTGACAATGAAATTACCATGTTGATGAGATATCATCGCATCGCCTACTCGTAGGCCTTTAAGTCCAGCTTGGTCGATTATGAATCCCGCTGCTTTTCCAGGCGGGTTTTTAAAAGCGCAACCCGCGGATTTGTTTTTCGGTTGTCCCCGTCTAGCTTCATCCACAGAAGCCATTGCTCGGGCTACCCGTTGAGGCTGTGATGGAACTAGTTGTAAGCGGGCACGGACAACTATGGAATTAGGTGGAAGGTTGCTTGTACGGTAAGCGAGACCGAGCTCAGATGAGGATAGGTAGCATAAGTTGCCTTCAATGAACACTTCCACTTGAGTGAGGGTATCGGCAATAGAGCCGAAGCGTGTACCCGCGTTCATGGCTATAGCGCCGCCTACTACTCCGGGAATGCCAAAGAGGCCCTCTAGCCCAGATACTCCCTGCCGTTGAGCCCGGCGTACTAATCCAGGCAATGGTGTGGCTGCACCGATCCAAACGTCGGTAGTGCCGTCTATAGCAGAGATGTTGCTGAACGATTGACCAAGTTTAATTACGCGGTCACTTACACCTTCGTCACTCACCAGGAGGTTAGAGCCGCCTCCAAGTATCTTAAACGGCTTGACTGTTGCTTCTCGAATTTCGTCAATGCTATTGACTTGCCACAGTTCAGCTGGTCCCCCAATACGCAAAGTGGTGTAGTTGCGGAGGGAAACAGTGCGTGGGAGTGAGTTACTGGTCATATCTTTCTTGATTTACCAGCAACTCAGCTACTTTCCAAACGTCTCCTGCTCCCAAAGTAATTATCAAGTCGTTTGGGTCAAGTGTACTAGCGATGCTCGAAACCACGGATTCGAGAGAAGAGTGGTATTCGATTGGGGTACCTGTAAGTGCGACGCGGTCTCTTATTATTTCTGGAGAGATGCCGGGGATAGCAAGTTCACCCGCACCGTATATGTCTACCAGAAACACCTCATCAGCTATGGAGGCGGCATCAGCTATAGCCGGCCAGTGGAGAGCGGTTCGCACCCAACGATGAGGTTGAATAACAGCGCGAACTCGACGCCCAGTTAGTTGTGCAGTGTTAAGAGTAGCCATTATTTCGGTCGGATGGTGGGCATAATCATCGATAATAGGTGCCCCTTCGATAGTACCCCAATGTTGCCAACGTCGGCCTACGCCTTTAAATTGGCTTAAGGCGTCAGCTGAGGCAGAAATATCAAGTCCACTAAGGTGCGCTACGGCAAGAGCGGCGGCAGCGTTGAGTGCATTGTGTTGACCGGGTATTGAAAGGCAAACTTGTTGAATATTGCCTTCTGGCAGCACGAGATTGAACCTGGAGGCCTCAGGTAAGAGGTTAAGTTCGCTAATTCTGTAGGTTGCGTCAGAAGTGGTTCCGAATGTGGATGCTGTACAAGTTTGGCCAAAAAGAGATTTAAGAAGAGGCCAATCGGAACAGAATAATAGGTTCTTGGCTCGGCTAGCAAACTTTTCTGTAGCGTCTAAAAGGTCGTTAAACGTAGCATGGTATGTGCGGCGTTCACTGAATCCATCAGCCACATGATCGTTCTCCAAATTAGTTAACACTGCCAAGTGACTATCTAGCAGAGAAAATCCAGGATCTGATTCATCTACTTCCGCCACCAAAGTGGTGCTTCGGCCAAAACGCATGTTCCCACCAATGTCCTGTAGGTCTGCGCCAATTAGGACCGAGGGGTCGAGGCCTAGCTGGCAAAAAATAGTAGCTATCATACCAGTGGTAGTGCTTTTACCATGACTTCCTGTGACGGCGATGGCGTTGAAACGTTGAAATAGATCGCCTAGCAACTCTATACGGTGTTTGACTAAGATGCCGAGTTTGGTAGCGTGTTTAGCTTCTGGTTCATTCGCAGGTACAGCTCGATTTTTTATCAGAGTCATTTTGTCAGTTAAGTGGTCAGGGTTGTGGCTCGAATGTACTGGTATCCCTAGCGACCGTAATTGTTGAACGCTTTGGCTGTCGGCAGTATCACAACCGCTGACTTGGTGACCTTCTTGTAGGTGCCATTTGGCGAGTGCACTCATCCCGATTCCGCCAATACCCATAAAGTGGAAATGTTTCGGTGTCTTCACGAAATACCTAGTCTTTCATGCATCATAGGAGGGGTATCTTGTCGAGCTTTATCAATTACCTTCCATATTTGTTCGGAAGCTCCTGCTGGTGAACGAGATTGAGCTGCTTTAGAAGCTTCATAAAGAGCTGTCGGATTTAGTGCTTTCTCCCAGTTATGAGCTAGTGCGGAGGCATTTTCATCCTCTAGCACCATTCCTGCGCGGGCTTTTTCAACTGCTCGGGCATTAAGTAACTGGTGATTGTTGGCAGATCCGGGTAAGGGAAGCATGATAAGAGGTACTCCATGAAAAGCTGCCTCTGCAAGAGTACTTACCCCCGATCGAGTGATTCCAAGATCTGCAGCTGACCAAGCTAGGGAGGAATCGGCATAGGGTACCGTCTTATAGGTATTACAGGTAGAGCTATCGAGACAGTGTTTCAGGTGAGCGCCGGTGATGTGTAATACAGAAGTGTTTTGGTGGAGTTTTTTATAGGCTTCTGGTACTAGGCGGTTGAGAGTTTCGGATCCTTGAGAACCACCCATTATTAGAGTCAATATACCCGACAGAGGAAAGCCTAGTTTATCGCGAGCTTCATTTTTAGGAATTCGGTGTTCGCGAATTGGTTCAGGGATATGGATGAACCTTTTGGCTTTCGTTAAGTACCCACAAGACTCCTGCTGAGCCCCGATAACTGCCCAAGCACGACTGGCAAACCAGCGTGTGACTTTACCTGGGAACACGTTACCGTCATGGAGTACGAGTGGTATGTTAAGTAGTGTTGCAGAAGCACAACCAGGGAAACTAGCAAATCCACCGAAACCCATAATTAGTCCGGGCCTCTCTCGTCGTACGACTTTCATGGCTGATAGTGTTCCTCTCGTTGCTGAAATTGCCTGTAAGGGGTTTGGTTTGTGGCGGTCCCATTTGCCTGCCGGGACTCCAATGAACCTGAACCCTGCATTCCTGGTAATGTTTTCTTCCATTCCACCCTGCTGGCCTAGGAAGATAATTTGCTCTCCCCGTTCACGACCAGCATTAGCCACTGCGATGGCAGGATAGATATGGCCTCCTGTCCCACCTGTCGCGAAGATCACGGAAGATGTCATTGCTTGGTCTCCGTTTTTAGGGCACGGTAACCGCTATGGATGAACCCTACGGCAATAGAAGCAGAAATCATGCTGTTGAAACCGTAACTGACGAAGGGCAATGGGATACCAGTAACTGGTATGAGTCCAGCAGAAACAAGTAGATTAAGGCCAGCTTGGCCACAAATATATGTTGTTGCGCCAGCAGCAAGCAGGCTTCCTGGTCCTCTTAAACGAGAAGCGATAAAGAGGCCTCTAGTGGCAACTAGGACGTAAAGTATGATTAGGGTCGTAATTCCGGTAAGTCCCAATGACTGGGCAATATTGATAGCTACCATGTCGGTCCAAGACTCAGGGACGCGGTTGAGATGTCCGGGGCCTATTCCAAAAAATCCAGAACGCTGAAGGGTTCGTCTGGCCATAACAGCTTGAAAGCTCAAATTTTCAGATTTTTCCTGGGTGGTGATAAAGTCAATGTACCCAGAAAAGCGATCGCCAATGTATTCGAATTGGCTTAGATAGGAGCCGGCAAGGACTAACGCAATCAGTGCTGCAGAAGTACTAATTGCAAGTAACCGTGCAAGTGAGGTGCCTGCTGCTAGCATGATTGCAAACGCGAGGGCGAAGATGAATGCTGCTGTACTCACATCTGGTTGGGCCACGATTAGGCCAGCCGCGAAGCCCACAACAACCATTGGTCGCCAAATTTGCCAGTTGCCGAGGTGGTTATAAAAGAACGCTGCTAGGTAAGCAATGACTACAACTTTCATGAATTCTGACGGCTGTAGGCCGAAGCCGCCAATAATTAACCAGCGCTTACTTTCGCTTCCTTCCGGCGATGAGCCCCAAATAACTACAGCTATAAGAAGAATAAGAGTTAACAGGTAGGCGTAGGGGGATAAGCGGACTATGGTGTTCGCAGTGAGTCTTCCCACTAAAATCGAGATAAACAAACCCAAGAGGATTCTAACGCTATGCTCGATAGCTAATTCTGGTTTTCCTGTAGCCACGGCAAGGACGCCGAAGGCTCCAAGGAGAATCTGTGTGATCAGTAATCGCGAATCCATTGGCGCTCTAGTCTCCTGGTTATCTCAGTGAAAACTGATCCTCGGTGTTTATAGTCGCGGAATTGATCGAAGGAAGATGCCATGGGGGCTAGGAGCACTGTACCTTCACCGTTCTCGTTCTGCTCAAGGTGCCTTAAGCCTCGCTTAAGTGCACATTCAAGAGCTGCCTCGCCGCTGCGTTCTGTACAATGGAAAGCCGGGAGCCACTTACCTACCTCCTTAGTTAGCCTGGCACCGGAAGCTCCTACGCCTATAAACAAAACTACTCGGTTTCGTACAAGAGCCTCTAGCCCTTCCAACCCAGATCCTTTATCGGTACCTCCCGCAATCCACACTATTGGGGCTGTGCATTCACGAAGAGCTGAGTGGACAGCAAGGGGTCGGGTTGCGTATGAATCGCTAACAACAGCGACTTTACCAATCGTTCCAATGTGTCGGAATCTTCCTGGCAGGCCTTGAAAAGTGCAGAGGCCTTCAGTAATTTCTTCGGGTGCTAAACCGTACGCATGAGCGATTACGGCTGAAGCTAAGGCGTTACTTAGGTTGTGCGCCTCTTTAAGGAGTAGCTGTTCTCGTTCACAAATCACTTTTCCAGATACTTCTATTTTGCCGCAAGCAATTGTCGCATCACTGTTTGGCGATTTTCCAAATCGCCAAACCCGAGTGTTGATAGTCCTAGCCCAACTCTCAAGAGTACTGTTGTCATCGGGTATTACCATGTTGTCGTTTGGTCCAAGATTGCTCACAGCCGAGTGTTTAGCAAGATGGTAATTCTCTATGCTTCCGTGGCGGTCTATGTGGTCTACGCCTAGATTTAGTATCGCTGATACGATTGGCCTGAGTGTAGGACAACGTTCAAGTTGAAATGAGGATAGCTCGGCAACCAGTAGATTCCCTTGTGTAGCAGCTTTACTTAGCGGGGGGTCAAAATTTCCTCCTGGAATAGCGTCGTATCCAGCACGCCGCAGGATGTGAGATGTCCAAGCCGTAACTGTACTTTTACCTGCTGTACCTGTGATGCCTATAATTGGTTTTTGTACGGTGCGAGAGACCCATTCAACTTCCCCAATAGTTTCTATTCCACGGCTCCGGAGGTTCACAAGATCAGGGTGGTCGAATGGCACTCCAGGAGCAGCAATACAGATATCTGCAGGCACTAGGTTTATATGCTCTGTGTTCACCCAATTCTTATTCTTGGCCATCTCGATTTCTGGGGTGCTTTTCTGCTCATCGTAGAAAAAGATCTCATGGCCTTGCTCTTCAGCAAGAAGGCCGGCGCCAATACCACTACGACCAAGACCGTAAATCAGCACTTTCACGTTGGAATGCCCTTAAGGAAAAAGTAAATTCCAACGCAAATTGCAGTCACTATCCAAAATCTAGTCACCACCTGTTGTTCGGTCCAACCGCTTAATTCGAAATGGTGATGGAGGGGGCTCATCTTTAATAACCTTTTCCCTTGAGTTAGCCTGAAGTAAGAAACCTGGACAATTACCGAAAGGGTTTCCAGGACAGGAACTAGAGCGATGAGTGGTAGGTATAGCACTGCTCCCTCTAATATTGCGATTCCTGCGATAGCTGCTCCGAGAGCTTCAGACCCAACGCCGCCCATAAACACACGGGCTGGGTGACTATTGAACCAAAGAAAACTAAGAATGCCTCCTAATAATGGGGGCCCAAGGGGTGTGGTTAAGAATGGTAGGAGAATAATTGCCGTAACCCCGCCCGCTAACCCGTCGAGGCCGTCTGTCATATTAAAGGCGTTAATTGACCCTACTACGACAAAGGTAAGTAATAGCCAATCAAAGATCGGGATATCAAATGGGCCGTGTCCGCCCAAAATAGCGTAGATAGCAAATCCACCACCGAGCATTATTTGTATCCCAAGGCGGTATCTAGCAAGCAAGCCTGTTCCCAAGTCTTGGTTTTGGTCACCCTTATTCTTGAGGGCTACAATGTCGTCTATTAGGCCTAGAAAAGCACTAGCAATGATCAGCAAAACTAGTGCTAGTGAGTCGGGAGTCCGCGGTCCTATCGCAACCCAGGTGCCTATTGCAGTTACGATGATAGCAACGCCTCCCATAGTGGGAGTACCCGCCTTGGTTCCATGTGTACTTGGGCCATCAGCTCTGATTGATTTTCCCCAGTTCTTGCGTCTGGCAAAAGCGAGGAACATTCCGGTTAACAGCCAGCCAAAAATGACTCCCATAAAGAAATTCACGAGCGCCTCTTCGTACTAGTCAGGGCTGTAATGATTCTCTCAAAGTGCATTCCTCGTGAGGCTTTGACTAAAATCGTTCCTTTGAGGTCCAAGTTTGCCAAAACTTCAATGGCCTCTTCAGTATTAAGCGCTCGAATCGCGTTTGGGTGATTAGGGGCGATGAGGGCTGCCTTCTCGCCTACAGTCACTAGTCGATTAATGGTCATGGCAGACTTCGAGAATGAGCAGTGGAGGTCATCAGCCGAAGTGCCTAGTTCAAGCATATCGCCGAGAACCGCGGTTGTGGGTTTGTTGGAGGCCAAAAGAACTTCGAGGGCGGCTACAAGGGAAGCTGGACTACTGTTGTAGCTGTCATCGATAATGGTCAGGTTGTCAGATCGAATAATTTGTAATCTGCTAGGGCTAAGTTTCATGTGCACCATTCTTGCTGCTGCTTCAACTATGTGAATGTTGAGTGCTTTAGCGATTGCAAGAGCTCCAGCCGCGTTCCGGGCAAATGTACGTCCGATTCCAGGTAGACGATAAGAAGCTCCTAATTTTAGAACAGGATGGCCTGCACGATCGATAAAAAATGGTGGTTCAAAATCCGCCCCTTCTCCTTCAAGTCCGTATGTGGTTGTGCGTTTTCGGACGGAGGAGGGTAAATATTTAGCGGCTTCGATGTCTGCAAAAGAATCGCTGGAAGCTTCAAGCAGGAGAGTCTTTTCAGCAGTGATGGTGGCTAGATTTTTCAGGCCATCAAGATGAGCAGTTGCAAGGGCAGTTATGATTCCATGAGTTGGGCGCACCAAATCTACCAAGACTTTCATTTCGCCAATATGGTCTATGCCGAGTTCCAGAACGATTGGTTTTGTCGGTATGCGCTTTGCTTCCATTGAAATCAATTCTGTCGCATGAGCAAGAGGCGTATTTCGGTTGCCTGGACTTGCGTAAGCAGATATTGCGGCTGCCAGTAAATCTTTGGTAGTTGTTTTTCCTACAGAACCGGTGACTCCTATCACTGCGCCAGTTCTAGTATTTCGGGACTGCTGACCAAGCTTGAGTAAATAAGTTGCCGGGTCAGAGACAACTGTGCCTGTTGGGTGTGGCTGGTCCGATATAACGAAAGTAGCTCCTCTGGCAAGGGCTTCGTCGGCAAATTGGATTCCATGGGCGTGCTTGCCAGGAAGAGCGAAGAATACGTCACCTGGTGTAATCCTCCGACTGTCGTATTTAGCTCCTGTTACGGCTGGGCCTGGCCGGGGTCGTAGCCGTTCTAGTTCCTCTAAACTCGAAATACTCACAACCCTAATATACTCTTAGTGTGTAATGTGTGTAAAATCTTCACATTCTATCTTTGCTTAGCCAAAACTTCGGGCCTTGGATTAATTCCTAATCTAGCAGCTACTTCGGTACCTATTTCTCTGAAAAGAGGTCCTGCTACTGTGGTACTTGTCGATCCTTCGGGTGTTCGTTGCAAAGAGACCACTATAGTGACTTCAGGTACTTCGGCGGGAAACATGCCTACGAAAGTCAGGGCGTACGTGTCTTCTAAATAACGACCTTCAGCGTGATCGAAAATATCCGCTGTTCCGGTTTTACCTGCTACCTGAATATTTGGTACACGTGAATTACGAAGACCACTCTCTTCAACAGTGTAAGTGAGCATCGAGCGTAATGATTTAGCTACATTGGTTGTTAAAACTTGGCGCGGTGCGTCTACCTGAGCGTCCTCCAGAAGCCTAGGTTGGAATAGCATCCCGTCATTAGCAAAGATGCTGTAGGCGGTTGCTAGTTGCAAAACAGTCGTCGAAAGTGATTGGCCTATGGTTGCAGAGGCGTGATCTTGAGGGACCCATCTCTCCCAGGGGTTAAGAATCCCAGATCGCGTGAACATTCCCTCTACACGCAAATCTTGCCCAAAGCCAAACTTTGCGAACCACTGGTAAAGCTCGTTTGAATCAAATCTTTCGGTGAGGTTGATCATACCTGTATTGCTGGAGAACCGTAGTATGTCTTGGACGCTCAATATGGGTTCATGAAAAGTCACATCTCGAAAAGTTTTGTTACCTACCCGGCGACTCATTGCTGCTGGTATAGATTCCTCAATAGAAAGGCGATTATCCTCGAGAAGGGCAGCTATGACAAAAGGTTTCATTACTGAACCAGGTTCGTAAGCTTCCATAAAAACGCGATTCACAAGTTGATCCTGATCTGACGCAGCTGGATTTTCAGCTGGATTAAAGCTCGGGAAGCTTGCTGCTGCTAGAATCCTTCCTGTGCCGGTTTCGATGATTGCTACTGCACCACTAGCAGCAGAGTGTTTTGCTGCTGCTTCGTGCAAATGCCTTTCTGCTGCAGCCTGAATCACTGGATCTATGGTGATGCGCACCGGTTCGCCAGATTCTAGGCGAGCATCCATGCTGTACTCTAAGCCCTCAAGGCCGAAGCGGCCATCGGGTTGTAGTGCTCCACTGAAACCTACAAGATTAGCAGCTAGCCGACCTTGAGGGTAGCGGCGCGCTTCCGCAGAACCCTCTGCTAGTACAGCTCCTTCGCTTGATAAGATAGGGCCCCGCTGTACGGGCAGGCTGACAGGACCCGGCCAAACTGGGGTGCCTTGCAAAATTAGACCAAATCCAATGAGGCTGAATAATAAGGGGACGCTTAGGGCAAAGACGAGCAGAGATTTCCTTGCCAACTTTAACTCTTGGGCGCTAGGCTTCAACGCCACACCGTCCTCATCTCCAAGCCGCTTTGCGGGATTGGAAAGTTAGGTGCAGGTTTAGGGGAGACGTAAAGTATCTCAGTACCTTGGGTGGCAGGAATCATTCCTTGTGCCTGAGCTCTCCTGATTACAGCTTCTGGTGCCGTTACTGTGGCTGTTTGAGTGCGACTATGTGCAATTGCATCTGAGAGGCTTTGAATCTTTAATACTGAGGTTACGTGCCTTCGCGTAAAATTTTGATTAATGGTCCCCATGTAAGCCAGTAATATGAGCAAGAAGCCGTATATGAGTGCCAAGCGTATTTCAGCTAATTTCACGCTATTACCTTCTCACCAGCACGTAATTTGGCGCTTCTGGATCTAGGATTTGAAGATTCTTCATGGGCCGATGGTGTGATGGGCCGCTTGGTTACAACTTGTAAATCCAGACTCTGATTGAGGAATCGCTTCATTATTCGATCCTCGAGAGAGTGGTAACTTAATACGACTAATCGACCACCGCCAGAGAGTACAGTTCCAGCGGAACTGATTCCATCTTTGAGAGCTCCAAGTTCGTCATTAACAGCTATCCGCAGGGCCTGAAAGGTTTTTCGGGCTGGATGGGACCTTCGCTTTTTATTTGGGTATGCGGACTCGAGTAACTCGCGTAGGGTTTGCGTAGACTGGATCGGTTGTATAGAACGGGCCTTAACAATTGTCCGCGCTATACGTCGACTGTAATGGTCTTCTCCGTACCGGTAAATAATTTCGGCTAGCTCTGCTTCGGTTGCGTTGTTGACCAGGTCGGCTGCATTGGTCCCAATTTGATCCATACGCATGTCGAGGGGACCATTATTTCGGTAAGAAAACCCTCGTTCCGGTTGGCTAAGTTGCATGCTGGAAACACCTAAATCAAGGAGCACTCCGTGGATACGAGTGATACCAGTCGTCATCAGGACATGAGGAAGATCCCGGAAATTACTTTGTTTAAAATGGAAGTCAGATCCCTGGAAGCTTTGTGCGTGGTCTGCGGCAGCAGGATCTTTGTCTAAAGCTAATACCCTTCCACCGCGATTAAGAATTTCTGTGCTATGCCCTCCCGCTCCAAATGTGCCATCGACGTACCACTGCCCTTCAATTATCGTTAATAGGTCAATTGACTCTTTCAGCATGACAGGGGTGTGATTCATCCGACAAGCTCACGTAGTAGCTCTGGTGCGGGGGGGCGTTCTTGAACTTCCGATAAGTTGTTAAGCCATCGGGTCTCATTCCAAACTTCCAGACGGTTGGGTGCGCCTGCGATAACCACTTGGTCTTTCACCTCGGCAAACATGCGAAGGGTCCCGGCTATCGTGATGCGACCAGCAGTATCGATCTTAGCTTTGGCGGCGCCGGAGTAAAAGAATCGTACGAAATTGCGTGCGTCAGGATCCGTCAGAGGAAGGTCGGTAAGGCGTTCTTCGATTCTTTGCCAGGCGGTGTTTGGGAAGATATAGAGACAACCTTCCATTCCTCTAGTTATTACTAAGCCAGCCTCTATAAAGGTTCTAAATGGGGGTGGGATGATGACCCGCCCCTTATCATCGACCGAGTATTGAAACTCACCAAACGGCATTACTTAAATTCTCCCTGTGTCCGCCTTGAGTATCATTAATTGGTTAGACAGACAGCTAGTTCCTTCCAAAAGGACTTTGTTCCTCATTGCCCTTTCTAGCCCTATTATACCACATTAATACCCTATATTCCCACTAAGCCCCACTGATTCTCCAGTTTCTCAATAAGGACTGTATTGGTTTTCCCACAGGCCTCCATAGCGATCAATGAGAAGCCCAATTAATTCGGAACGTCGCTAATTGAAAGTCGGGCTGGTTTGATAGGAATAAAAAATTAGAAAATACTGGCGATCCGTTTAAGGATCGCCAGTAGCAGGTGGGGCTATAAGCCGGGTTCTGTCACCCACAATGTGGGGTCCGATCATCTGTCTGGGACCTGCGTCGCCGTAGATCTCGAGCGGTCACTTTGGGGACTAAATCGAGCCGGACCAGCCCTCGCGCCCTGTCGGACCTTGCTCCGGGTGGGGTTTACCTAGCTACCTGTGTCTCCACTGGTACTGGTGCGCTATTACCGCACCGTTTCACCCTTACCGGGTCGGAGCCAGAAGGCATTCCGGTCCGGCGGTTTGCTTTCTGTTGCACTTGCCGTCGCCTTACACGCCCAGCCGTTAGCTGGCACCCTGTCCTATGGAGCCCGGACTTTCCTCAGCGGACCAGAATCTTAGGTCTGCCGCGATCAGACGCCCCGCCCTACAATATCTATTGTAGCACCACCCTCAGTCGTAGTCTGACTGAGGGTGGTGCTTGGTTAGCGGGTTGTTACTTCATTGTGAAAACTACAATTGAAGGTTATTTACTGAGCGGTGAAGTCAGTAACATCTAATTCTCCGCTGATGATTAAAGTACTGATAAGTTCTAGAGAGGTAATCAATGTTTGGGGGAGTAATGCTTCGTTGTACTCATCAACGGCATAACCCACACCATTATCCGCTAATCCTAGTACCTGAAAACCTCCAGTAAATTCACCAGAGACAATGTCCATGACAGCGTTTCCAGCAGCTACATCTACTCGTTTCAGCATACTAGTAAGACCGTGGTTTAGAGTTGACGGGTTCCCATCAGTGTCGCCCCGGAAGTTCTGATTTGAATCAACGCCAATAAAGAAGAGGGGTTCTGAGTCTGACCCGCATGCATCAGTATATTGAGGGCTGAATTCGGCTGAGTCTAAAATGCTCGCTAGCGGAGTAAGTCGCTGCGAGCCCGACGGCGTGTAACACATTTTTTCATTGACGAAGTCTATTACACCATTGCCAGAAGCTCCTGCAGCTGCGTAAATTATATCGGCTCCTTGAGCACGTTGGGTTGTCGCTAGTTCTTTAGCCCGGGCAGGATCATTCCACGCTGATGGAGTAACTCCAACGTAATTACTAACGATGGTACAGCCTTCGCAGGCAGCTTTAACGCCTTCTTCGTAACCTAGGTTGAATTTACGAATTAGCGGAATATCCATTCCGCCTACAAACCCAACTACCCCAGTTTGCGTTAAAGTCCCAGCTATGTAACCTACAAGGAAGCTACCTTCATGCTCCTTGAATGCTACAGCGCGAACATTATCCCCTAACGGCCAACCATCAATAAAGACCCAATTTGTATCTGGAAACTCACTGGCAGCAGCACTAATTCCATCAGCTTGAGCAAAGCCAGGACCGACTATCAGTTCAGCCCCTTCTGCTGCTATGCGTCGATGGCCTTCAGCAGACGTATCTGGGGTTCCTTCGAATTCAATTAGCTCGATCTCAAAATCAGACTCTAAGGCCTCGATGGCTTGTACCATTCCCCGCCACGTACCTTCGTTGAAAGATCCATCGAACTTTCCGCCTGCATCGAAAACGATGCCCATAACGTAATCCTGTGCGAACGCTGATCCAAATGCAAGCGTCGCTACCAGCAGCAAAAGTTTGCGCATAACTCCTCCAAAAAAATGGTTGTCAGCTGCGAGTATATCACGTTGCTTTAGTCCAGATGCTTGCTATTAAGTTTTGCTAGGCGCATCTCTACTGGGGTAGGTTTAGTGGGATAGTTATTAGTATAATTGTCGCCTAACTTTTATACCCATCTCAGCCGGATAACAAGGCTATAATTGCATAGTGGGTAAACGTGATACAGACCAGATAGATAGCCTCCGGCAGAGGCTACGACAAGCAAACCACAGTTATTACGTTGAACAGTCTCCGACCCTAACCGATTTTGAATACGACGGACTGATGCAGGAATTAATTGACTTAGAGGCTACCTATCCACATTTAGTTGACGAGGAATCTCCGACTCAGAAAGTTGGAGATCAACCTCAATCTAGTTTCGCGACAGTGATCCATCCGACACCAATGTATTCACTCGGCAACGCGTTTGACCAAACAGCCCTTAATGACTTTGAGGCTAGAATCTACCGGACCTTAGCTTCCGAAAAGCTGATCGAATATGTTGCTGAACCAAAGATAGATGGCCTCTCAGTGAATTTGTACTACAGTGATGGTGAACTAGCCTGGGCGGCAACTCGTGGCAACGGTACGGCTGGTGAAAAGGTCACTGAAAATCTGCGTCACATTGAGGGGATTCCTCATCGATTACGAGATTCACTAAATATCGAGGTACGGGGTGAGGTGTATCTTAGTCGAGAGGAATTTTCGAGGATCAATTTAGATCGAGTCAGTCAGGAACTTGAGCCGTTTAGGAATCCAAGAAACGCTGCTTCAGGCACTGTGCGCCACATTGACCCAAGTATTCCTAAAAGTCGTAATTTACAGGCCTTTTTCTACTCTGTGGGTGAACCAGGTTTGACAGGTTCTAAAACGCAGTGGGACCTATTGCTGTGGCTACAAGATGCGGGATTCAGAGTCAATGAGGAACGTGAGCGCCTTTCGGGTCTGGAAGGCTTTTTCCCGGTAATGGAAGAATGGTTGTTCAATAGGGATAGCCTTCCTTACGAAGTTGATGGCGTTGTTATAAAGGTTAATCAATTTAGCCTTCAAGATGAGGTTGGGACTACCGCGAGATCGCCGCGTTGGGCTATTGCATACAAGTTTCCAGCAAAAGAGACGAAAAGCACTCTTTTGGAAATTTCTCTACAAGTTGGTCGGACTGGTAAGGTAACGCCGGTTGCAGAATTATCTCCGGTCCAGTTAGAAGGAACTACTGTTTCAAGGGCTACCTTGCATAACCGTACTTTTATTTCAGATCGGGACTTACGACTTGGTGATCGAGTGACAGTGCGTAAGGCTGGAGGAATTATTCCGGAGGTTATTGGGGTGGTGTTAGCTGAAAGATCAGTTAATTCAATCCCGTATGCATTTCCAGAAGAATGTCCTTTATGTGACGGCGTTTTGTCCCAGGAAGGCGCCAACCTCTTGTGTATAAATCCTGAATGTCCTGCCCAACTCAGGGAGCGCTTACGGCACATGGTTTCTAGGACTGCGCTAGATATAGAGGGACTAGGCCCAAAGACCATCGAGCTCTTGATTAAAGAAGGTTTTGTCAAGATAATACCCGATTTGTTTAATTTGGATCCTGAAAAAATATCAAATTTACCTGGTTTCGGGGAGATTTCTGTAAATAAGCTTGTTGCTGAGTTAGAAATTGCTAAACAAGCACCTTTGTCTCGGTGGTTGGTAGCCCTTGGGTTGCCTCACGTCGGAGGGCGCAAGGCTGAGCGATTAGCGAATTCTTTCGGGGATTTAGCAGAGTTGCGCTCGGCCACGGAAGAGCAATTATCTTCGGTGCCAGATATAGGAGAAATTATTGGGAGGCGGGTTGCTGAGACATTCCGCCACGAGGGTTTCGTAAATCTTTTAGATAATCTAGAAGAGAAAGGTATACGTCCAACTACTACAACTTCTAAATCTGCTTTAGGGCATTTAACTGGTAAGACTTTTGTCCTGACTGGTGCCCTGCAGTTGCCTAGAAACTCGGTGAAAGCTGAACTTGAGACTCTTGGTGCTCGTGTAGCCTCGGCTGTGAGTTCCAAAACTGACTACCTGGTGATAGGGAAAGATCCAGGTTCAAAGCTAAGAAAGGCTCAAGACCTGGGTGTCCAAGTCATTAATGAAGAGCGACTTTCAGAACTTGTCAAAGAGGTAGTAGTCGCGGAAAGTTGAACGTAATCTCTGCAGAGTGTGTCCCTAAATTATGGAAAATTCCGAAAGTAATGTGTGTATGGATTTAGAACAGATTTAATTTAGAACAAAATCTTGGCCCAGTCTAGTTCGTCGAGTGGCTGAAACAGGTCAGCATATTCTACTAAGAGGCCCGCAGATTGACTCTTAAACATAGTGCATTCAACGTGCTTGCCTCGGCGTTTAACGGCCTCAACTAACTCAATGTAGTCCCCATCACCAGAGACTAGTATTGCAACATCAAATGAGTCTTCGTATGCCAGACTGAGAGCTTCAACAGTCAATGCAACATCGATACCCTTTTCTACGAAGGTACCGTCAGTGCGCTTATGCAGGCGTCCTAACCTTACGGTGACATAAGGGATGCGCCGTAGTGATTCAAAGAAGCGCGTTTGTCCGTCACGCAACTCAGAGTCATAATCTTCTGTGAGAGGTGCGTTGTAATAATAGGTGCGAATTATTTGGCGCCCGCGGCTCAGCTGAGATATTAATTCCTCTAAGTTTACGCGGGTGTTACCAAGATTTTCCCGCATTCCGTTATAAAGATTGCTTCCGTCGACAAATACCGCTACGCGTTCACTCAAGGTTAGCCTCCTAAGGCAAGGCTTTAGTGCTGTGGTCAAGGCCATTCTACCCTTTCTTGTCTGAGGGGAGATGTTCGTGAGTTCTGCGAGTAATGTTGTGAGCTACATACCTCTCATACGGTAATCGGTCATAATTCTCAATATGGATAGAAGACCTCAAATACTTATCGTTGAGGATGAGAAGGAGATCGCTAAGTTTATTGATCTTGAATTCCAAGCAGAAAATTATTCGACCATTGTGACTTATGACGGGGTAACAGGCCTTTCTAAGTTTCGGGAACTAAATCCTGATTTGGTAGTGCTAGATTTAATGCTTCCCGTATTGAATGGCCTCGAAGTGGCGCGACGGATTCGTAAGACAAGTAACACGCCGATTATTATTCTCACCGCTAAAGATGGTGTTGAAGATAAGGTAACTGGGCTTGATTCAGGGGCTGATGACTATTTAGTTAAGCCTTTTTCGATTGAGGAATTGCTTGCGCGGGTCCGTGCTCACCTAAGGCGAGTCAATCCGGCTGTTACCGGTGATGTTCGTGTTGCCGATCTTGTTATGAATCTTGATGGTAGGGAGAGTTTCCGGGATGGGCGTAGGATTGACCTTTCTGCTAAGGAATTTGAACTTTTAGAACTTTTGGCTAGAAATCCCGGGAAAGTTTTCAATCGCTTTGAAATTGAGGAGAAGGTGTGGCCAGAATACACCGGTGGTAGTAACGTAGTTGATGTATATATTGGTTACCTGCGCCGTAAACTTGAGGGAGAAGCCGAGCGGAGGTTAATTCACACCGTTCGTGGTGTCGGTTACGTTTTGCGGGAAGAGTAAATGTCCCTGCGTTCGCGGTTGACTTTTTTTTATTCCGCGTTCTTTGCCGTGATCTTGATACTTGTTGCAGTGGTTGTGTATGTTCTTACTGAGCGTTCTCTCACCGCATCACTAGAAGAACAAGGGCGTCAAGCCCTTCATGATCTGAGAGAAGGAAATATCGATCAAGGACTAAGTAGACTTCCAGGTGATGCGTACTATGAAATCGTACTTTACCTATTAGATGTCCCGAAAACGTCGGTTGAGCTAATCGAGGGTCTTCGGTACAGTGAATTTCAGAATGTTTCCCGAACTAACCCTACAAAAGACGACCTACCAAGCCTGTTAGGGGAGAGTTCTTTGGATGAACTGTTCGACGAAGGTTCTGTGAGCACCCGTGTCGTTTTGGAAAGCGGAGAAACCTTGTTTGTTCTAGCTGACCGCGGGGTAGGCCGCTTACGGTTTATGCAACGTGAGACAACATATCCTGCTACCCTCTATATTGGTATTCCAGCTGATTCGGTTGCGGCAACTTTGTCGCAATTAGCTAATAATCTTCTCCTTACAATTCTGCTTGCCTTCCTCATTTTTGCCGCTGGAGTATGGATTCTTTCACACCAGGTATTGAGTCCGGTACAACTGGTAACTCGGGCTTCATCGCGAGTTACCGGTAAAGACCTCACCCAGCGCGTGCCGGTACCAAACTCTAGTGATGAAATGAAGGAATTAGCTGATTCTGTGAATCGTATGCTAGATCGACTTCAGGAGTCCTTCGAGACGCAGAGAAGATTCACAGCTGACGCTAGCCACGAGTTACGTACCCCAGTTACTGCCATTGTCGGTCACACGAATTACTTGCTTCGCAGGACCAGCCCTAAGTCGGATCAGGTGGATTCTCTGACAGTGATTCGTCGGGAAGGCGAGAGAATGGCTAAGTTGGTAAATGATTTGCTAGAACTCGCACGAGCCGATGCTGGGTTCTCAGTTGAGCATGAAATGGTGGACCTCATCGATGTAGTTGAGGCAGTACATATGGATGTTGCTGCCGTAGCTGGAAGTACTGAGATTTCAATTGATGCTTCGAAGCCTAGGATAGAGATAATGGGTGACCCAGGTAGGCTTAAACAGGTTGTTCTCAACCTTGTTCAGAACGCGATTAATGCTGGGGCGACTAAAATTGAAATTTTGGTTGTAGATTCGAATCGCGGAGTCAATCTCAAGGTTTTAGATGATGGTCCTGGAATCCCTGATAACGCTATTCCCCATCTTTTTGATCGTTTTTATCGAGTTGATGGGTCGCGTTCAGGCCGAGGTAAGGGTAGTGGCCTAGGACTAGCGATAGTTAAGTGGATAGTTCAGCAGCATAATGGTGAGGTAGCCGTTGAATCTAAAGTCGGTGAAGGTACGGTATTTTCGGTGTTTATTCCTAGCAAGCCAACGCTCTCTTCTGAGGTAACTCTAAAGGAAACTTTAACCCAGACCTTAAATATCTTTCGTTCTGGGAGAGGAGAATCGAACAAAGGCTGAGGCTGTACAGCGTATACTCCTAAGATGTAGTTGTTTGTGCAAGGCAATTTATGAGAGTTTGAAGCTCTTGACTAGTTACAATGATTGACTGAGGAGGTCGGTATGACACTGTTGATTTTGGTAGGTGTAGTACTTCTTATTGGCGGCATAGTTCTTGTTGTACAGGGCGTTCAATCGAACCAACCGTCCCAAAGGAGTTTAGGTGGAATAGCTGTTATAGCGGGTTTAGTAATAACCTTGCTTTCTAATGCGTTTGTTGTTGTACCAGCAGGTAATGCTGGAGTAGTGTTTAATGTTTTTGGGGGAGTACAAGACGGGGAATTGCCCGAAGGATTCCACGTTATTTTGCCCTTTATACAAAAGGTCACTCTCTACGATGTGCGTCAACAGGAGTTAACTCTTTCTCAGAACACAGGAGATCAAATTACGTCTAGATCTTCTGAGGGTTTAGAGATTAACGCGGATGCTACTATTCTCTACCAAGTTGTCCCAACGGAAGCTGCGGAAATTCATCAGGATATTGGGCCGTCTTTTGTTGATGTTCGCGTACGTCCCGAAGTTCGAAGTCAAATTCGGGATGCCATAGCACAATTCAACGCCGCTGAACTTATTTCAACCCGGCGGCAAGAGGTAAGCGCATTAATAGAAAAGGGTCTGTCAGAAGTCCTTGCGGCTGACAACATCAGGGTTCTAGCAGTGCTACTCCGAGACGTGCGCATTCCGAACTCCATTACTCAGGCTATTGAGCAAAAGCAAGCTGCAGAACAGCAGATTCAGGTTGAGGAGAACCGACGTCAGCAAGCCCAGATTGCAGCTCAACGAGCTATTATTGAAGCAGAAGGTGAACGGGATGCGAAGATAGCTAGGGCTGAAGGTGAAGCTCGGGCGCTGGAATTGCGTGGTGAAGCGATCCGTACGAATCCTGAAATTATTCAGCTTGAGGTTGCTGAACGCCTCGCGCCTGGTATTCAGACGATAATGTTGCCCTCGGAATCTAATTTCCTTCTGGATTTTAGGGGAATTACGAAACCATAAGCTGGCTTGATTCTAGAGTTGCGGGGAAAACGTGATGTTAGGCTCTGCAATAACGTGACCAAGTTCAATAAGTGATCCAGAGGACCGGGTGGTAACTTCCACCCGGTCCTCTGGCGATACTACGAAGATCATTCCGATACCCATATTGAAAGTACCGAACATATCGATGGTAGTGGCTTCGGATTGATCCTGGATTAATTGGAATATTTCTGGTGGACACCAGGCATCGCGGTTTATGTGAGCGCCCATAGTGGGGGGTAAGATTCTAGCCAGATTGTCAGGAATGCCCCCCCCAGTGATATGAGCAATTCCTTTGATACAGCTTGGTTGTTCGAGCAAGGGTTTCACTTCATTCACATAATTCTGGTGAGGAACTAGTAAAGCTCCTAAAACAGTTTGGGTGCCTAGAGGGTCTTGTAAGTTGTTAGTTAATGCTTTACGCGCAAGGGTATAGCCGTTTGTGTGGAGGCCGTTAGAAGGTAAGCCAAGTAACAGGTCGCCTTCTTCGACTCGCTCTCGATCAAAATTTATTCCGGGTTGTACTACGCCAACTACCGTCCCAACAAGGTCAATCTCACCTGGGTTATAAACATCCGGCATTTCTGCCGTTTCGCCACCTAAAAGCGGGATGCCGACTTTTCGACATGCGTTAGCGATGCTTTTAAGGATAGTGGTGATGTCTTGAGGATTGAGCTTATTGCTAGCTAGGTAATCTAGTGCGAAAAGAGGCAGAGCCCCTTGCCCAAGAAGATCGTTAACTCCGTGATTGATCAGGTCAAAACCAAGTCCTTCGAGCTGGTTTGCTTGAACAGCAAGTACTGTTTTTGTTCCAACACCGTCAGTTGAGGCCGCCAAAGTTACTTCTTCAGAGTCAAGATTTAAACGATAAAGGCCAGCAAAGGCCCCAAACTCACTGGATACCTCAGGCGTGTAGGTGTCGAGCACAGCTAACTTAGCCTCGTTGATGCCCTGTTCGGCTGCGCCAATATCTACTCCGGACTGCTGGTATGCATTTCTACGAGTCATTCTGAGATTCTACCGTCCCACGAAGCGAGTGGTTAAATATTTTATTGATGGCTGCGTTAAAGACATACGGGAACACAAGTTCTTGGATCGCTTATTGAAAGAAAACCAGGTGGCAGTCCGCTTTATTAGGATGATATATTAATAACAACACCTAAAGGGTTTATGTTTCTTGGATTAGTTGAGTAGGAAATTTGTTTTTTTAGGAGGAGTCTAACCAAAATATGTTCGGGTTCCTTTTAAGTAGGGCAGGGTTCGCCGTAATTACAATTCTTCTTGCTTCTGTCCTTAATTTCCTTCTCATTTCTCTTCCCCCTGGGGATTACATTGCAAGGTTGGAAGCACAACAGTCGCGACAATCGGGAGTCGTAACGAAACTCGAGTATGTTCGCGTTCGTTATGGTTTGGATAAACCGATTATTGTCCAGTACTGGAAATGGATTACGGGTTTTGTACAGGGAGATTTGGGACTCTCCATGAAATACGAGACTGAAGTTAGTGATTTGGTTGGTGGTCGCTTGGTCCTATCCCTGATTCTCTCCACAGCGACACTGCTCTTTACTTGGGCTGTGGCGATTCCCATCGGGGTGTACGTGGCAGTACGTAAGTACGGCCTTGCTGATAACATCCTTACCATCGTTGGCTTCATCGGGCTTGCCCTACCGAACTTCCTCCTTGCGTTGCTTCTCGTATACATCTCCTTATTCTGGTTTGACGCCAAATCTGTTGGTGGTTTGTTCTCTCGTGAGTTCCGCGACGCTGCCTGGAGTTTCGCTAGGGTGTGGGATTTAATGCAACACCTGTGGATTCCAGTAATAGTCATAGGTACCGCGGGTACCGCGGGACTTATTCGCATCATGCGCACAAACTTACTTGAGACTTTCGGGGAAATGTATATTTTGACTGCGAGGGCCAAAGGGCTGCGCGAGCGAACTGTGGTGTGGAAGCACGCTGTGCGGGTAGCGATAAACCCGCTGATTAGTATTTTGGGCATGTCACTGCCGTTCATTATTGGTGGTGAGATTATTGTCTCGATCGTCCTAAACCTACCCACATTAGGACCGCTTTTTTACGAAGCCTTACTACTTCAAGATATGTATCTCGCTGGCGGTATTTTGATGATACTTACCCTACTCTTGGTCATTGGTAATTTTCTAGCTGATCTTCTGCTGGTGTGGTCTGACCCGAGAATAAAATTCTCATGACCACCGCTACTGGCGATACTCTTCGTAGTTCTCAACAGGAAGAGCAGCATAAGAGCGTCAGTGTACGTGCAGTTCAGTGGAGGATTTTCCGGCAGAATCGCTTGGCTATTCTCGGGTTAGTAGTTCTTGGATTATTCTTCCTCTTGCTTGCTTTCGGCGATTTCATTGCGCCTTACCGGCCAGCTATGCTTACGCCCAATCCACTGGCCCCTCCACATCGCCTCCATTTTCGGGATGCTGACGGAGCTTTCCATTGGAGGCCCTTCTACTATGCCTACGACAAGGTTCGGGACATGAAGACTTTCAAGACTACCTATGTTGAGGACACCACCAAGAAAATGCCTTTACGATTATTCATTCGGGGGGACTCGTACCGAATGTGGGGATTATTCGAAACTGACTTGCATTTGTTCGGAGTGAACTCTGACCATAGGGTTCACATCATTGGTAGTGATGAACTTGGACGAGACCTCTTCTCGAGGCTAGTGTGGGCCACCCGCATTTCGTTGACCATTGGCCTGCTTGGAGTCGTCATTAGCCTTGTTCTAGGTGCTCTTCTCGGTGTGATTAGTGGTTATTACGGCGGGGTTGTTGACGTCATTATGCAGCGGCTTATCGAGTTGCTCATGTCGTTCCCTCAAATCCCATTGTGGATGGCTTTTGCTGCGATTATTCCTGTTCGTACAGACCCGCTACTGGTGTACTTCCTCATAACTATCATCCTCTCCTTCATTAATTGGACGGGACTGGCCCGACAAATCCGGGGTATGACCTTGTCGTTGAAGGAACGGGATTACGCTCTTGCTGCACAAGCCATGGGCGCCAGTGACCTGCGAATTATGGTTCGGCATATACTTCCGAACACCATCGGGCACATGATTGTCATCTCGACACTAGCCGTTCCCGGAATGATTCTCGCTGAAACAGCACTTTCTTTCTTGGGTCTCGGCATCCGAGAACCCATGTTGAGCTGGGGAACTCTACTTAAACAAGCACAAAGTCTACACATGATGGCCCAAGCACCATGGGTTCTCATCCCTGCTTTAGCTGTGGTGGCATCCGTTCTAGCCTTTAACTTTGTCGGGGACGGCTTACGGGATTCCCTTGACCCATACGAGAGGTAGAACCTTACCCAAAAGGTAAAACGTACTTTGCCTAAAAATGGTTTCTATAGGTTGACTTGAACTTACTTTAACTAAATTATTTGGTCGAGGGGGTGTAGTTTGCGTTAGGCGCGACTTAGCCACCAGGGTGTTCGTAGCTTTCAAGGTAGATTTATAGTATTCTGAAGGCCTGTACCGCAGGTAAACAATATGTTTCAGAGAATCCTAAGGAGGGATTTAATGAGTATGCTTAAGTCGTTAAGCCGTGCTTCTGCCTTTACCAGCCTGGTATTGGCTCTCGTTCTGAGTGTTGCTATCGCTCAGGATTATTCAGAAGCCCCGATGCTTGCTGAAGCAGCTGGACTGCAAGAAATTCCAACGTTGTTGGAGCGTATTCCCACGAACCCGTTGGTTCTTGATATGGCTGAGATTGGTAAGTACGGAGGCCCAGCCATTCGCGTTGCGAGCATTGATGATAACTTCGGATGGAAGTACAACAAAGCTCAGCTCTTTGACTACTGCGCTAGTTTCGGTGGTGAAGTTTGCCCCGGGTTGGTAGCCAACTGGGAGTGGAACGAAGATGGAAATGCCATAACCATGACTCTGCGTGAAAACATGCGCTGGTCTGACGGCGAGATTTTCGACGCCGATGACATCATGTGGTGGTGGACCCATATTGCTACTTACACCCCTGATCCCGAAGGAGCCCCACTAGTTAATGGTGTCGGTGGAGTCGTAGCTGCATTCCCTGGAGCTGTTTCTTACGACGGTCAACCACTAGTTGTTGAGAAGCTCGATAACCTCACAACACGCTGGACAGCCACCGGGCCAAACCCAGCAATGATGCATGCATTGGCTTACCTCCTGCACGGGCCTGAAGAATTCCCAGAGCAGTGGTTAGGCTCCCTACACCCAGAGAACCAAGGGTACGCCGACGATGACGTCGACTCCCGAGTTACTCAGTGGGCAGAGCACTTTGGTTATATGCAAGCCAGCCCCTACGCTAAAGTACAGACAGTCGGTTACCCGACAATGCACCCTTACATGCTTGAAGAACGCACTGAGGGTTCCGGTAGCGTCTACGTCCGCAATCCCTACTATTGGGCTGTGGATGCCGAGGGGAAACAACTACCTTACATTGACAGAATCGAGATAGAAAAGATCGACGAGTATGACCTTCGTCAGGCCAAACTCTTCGCGGGTGAACTTGATCTCGCTAACACGCCCACTTATAACCCCTGGCGTTTGGCGGACCTGCCAACCCTTCTCGAGAATCAGGACAAAGGGGATTACATCATCGGGTTCCAAGAGGCAGCTCGAGCTTGGGCGCCCCAGCTTTACTTCAACCAAAGCGGACCTATGAACAATCGCCTTTACATGCAGAACCGGAACTTCCGGGTAGCACTCTCCATCGCAATGAACCGTGACGAGATTAACGAGGTTCTGTACCAAGGCCTTGCTGTCCCCTGGAACGTTGCGCCAAGACCCGGCCAGACCGGTTTCGTTGAGGGACTAGGAACTCTCTACACCGAGTATGATCCCGACACCGCTAACGCCCTACTCGATCAGATGGGTCTAGCTGAGAGGGACGCGGGTGGATTCCGCATTGGACCTGACGGTAACCGAGTTTCCTTGGTCGTGTTGTTCGAAGAGGAAGCCGAACCAGCTGAAACCATGGAAATGATTGCGAACTACTGGGAACAAGCAGGAATCGAGATTCTCCTACGGCCAACACCCCAAAACGAGATGTACAACCAACGCGCTGAACCAACTTGGGACATTATCGGTTGGTACGGAGAGGCTGGAGGTTTCTACCTCACCCGGTTCGATAAGTGGCTACCTGGAGCCCTCATCTCCACGCAAGGTTGGAACGAATACATCCTTAGTGATGGCGCCGAAGGCGAAGTGCCACCCCCGCACGCTATGCATTTCCGCAACACTTTCTTCCAAGAAGTACTTCAATCCTCCTCGGAAGAAGAGCTGAATGAAAAATTCCAGTCGTTGATGAGGCAGAGCGTATACAACCTATGGACTACGCTTACCTTGCACGCGCCCTCAGCTGGTCACCAAAATAAAGATCTCAGGAACGTACGCTGGGAAGGAGTCTCAATTGAGGCCTCCAACCACTACGCTCGTATGCAGACCTACTGGTGGGATCGCTAAGCAAGCGTCCATCAAATTCCGAAATGTGGGTTAATTCTCACAATCGGCAAAGTTAAATTCGAAGACAGGGAGCCCCACAATTGTGGGGCTCCCTGATCGACGAGAAACCCAACCTGTCAGGTGTTAGCAGTGGAGTTCACGCCAATATCAACGTTAAAGTGTGTCAAGTGAAGGATTAGATATGTCGCCACTAAAATCACAAACCTTCCGATTAGGTAGTGCCTTAACAGTATTTTTTGTAAGTTTTTTTCTGTATAGCACTGCGTTTGCTCAGTTCCCAACATGCTGCGGGATAGAGCGAGAGCAAAAAGGACCATGCTGCGGTGAAATTAGGACCGTCGACACGGACCGGATTCACTTCGGTGCCCGCTGGTACTGTGCGGACCTGAGGGGCGTGAACCTGAGGGGCGTGATGATGATGGACGCGTTCATGAGTTGGTCCGACCTTAGTTACGCACTCATGGAGGGCGGAAACTTCTACTATGGGGACTTTACCGGCGTTAACTTTACCGGTGCTAACCTGAACGGGACTAACTTAACTCATACCAGATTAGTACTTACCGACTTTACAGATGCGAATTTGGAAGGTGCAATCTTAACGCACGCGCAACTGATGCGCACAAACTTCACTGGCGCTACCTACAACCGCATGACCCGCTGGCCATTAGGCTTTGATCCCGTTAGTAGCGGTGCAATCAAGGTAGACTGAATTTAGTTCAGCCTTAACTAGGTCTTGTTTCAATAACTAAAAATTAGATAAATTAATTTAGAATTAATGTTATTGGGTGCCCAAACATCCCCGGCATTTTAGGAGAGAGCTATGCTTACGGAATCTCAAATACAAGAGTTCAAAAAGCGAGGTTTTCTGAACGGTGGGGTGTTTCTCAGTGACGATATAGTGGAAGTGTTGCGCAGTGAGGTCATGCGCGTAATTGAGGAGCGTGACCGAACGGACATTCCTCAACCCGCTGTCACACGTGACGTTTCGCCTTACGCCGCTGAAATGATGGATTCAGAAAAGGGCAAGGAACTCTGGCAAATCATCAATATTTGGCAGGGAAGCCAGCTTTTCTATGAACACCTCGTGAGTCACAAGGAGATTGCAAAAGCGATAGCCCAACTCACTGACGCTAGTGAGCTCCGTGTTTGGCACGACCAGATTCAATACAAACCACCCCAGCTTGGTGGAGTTCAAAGATGGCACCAAGATGCTCCCTTGTGGCCCGTTATTGAACCCATGACGGAAGTGTCCGCCTGGATTGCACTCGACGACGTGGATTATGAGAATGGTTGCATGAGCATGGTGCCAGGTTCACACCGATGGGGTGACGCCCAATCGTTCCTAGACACAGTTCCAGAATATGATCTTCCTTCCACCTATAAAGATCACAAGATAGAGACGGTTCTGTGCCCGGTGAAGAAAGGGGAGGTGCACTTCCATCACGCGCTCACTTGGCACGGGTCACATTCCAACACGAGTGCCCGGCCGCGGCGAGCCTTGGCAATTCATTACATGACTGAAAACACACGATTCGTGGAGAGCGGTGAACACGTAATCAAACATCTGATAGAGGTGGAGGGCGGAGCTAAGATGGAGGGACAGTATTTCCCGCAAGTGTACCCCTGAAGTCCAATTCCCATCGGTTGACCAAAAGCCCTTTCTTGCAGATAAACCTTCAAACAGGCTTTCATGCAGAAAACTGCTGAATCTCCGAAAAGAAGAAACTCGGAACGTGGAAAGCGAAACATGTTTTTAGTCACCCCTGAATACCCGAATGCTGCATCGTTATAAAATTCAAGTATCCTACGCAAGGTTTAGAGGATTTTCTGAAGGCACCAAATATCGTCTAAGCCAATTTCTAAATTGGAGGAAAATATGCCCCTCAAACAGTCAGTAATGCTACCGGCAGTTGCAGCAAAAGTAGAGGACAAAGTCGGTTTTATTGAAAAGGCTGCAAGCATCGGAGTGGACGCAATCGAGCTTCTGTTCGTCGACGATGAGTTCGAAGCCCTATGCGACGCAGCAGCTCAACATGGGCTCAAGGTAGCCGGCATGGGCGGACACCAGTCACTAGGAGACGGCCTGAACAACCCCGCAAATCACGACCGTATCGAGGACGAACTAAAGACATCTATCGACCTAGCCTCGTCACTGCGTATCGCCAGCATGATCTGCTTCAGTGGCAACCGCATTCCGGGGATGAGTGAAGACGAAGCGGTTATTAACACCGCAGCGGGCCTCCGCCGGGCAGCACCATACGCCGAGGCAAAAGGCGTGACACTAAACCTGGAACTACTTAACTCGAGAGTGGACCACCCGGGCTATCAGTGTGATCGAACGGCTTGGGGAGTGCAGGTAGTCGAGCAGGTAGGTAGCGAGCGCGTGAAACTCCTGTACGACATTTACCACATGCAAATCATGGAGGGAGACGTGATCCGGACTATGCTCGACAACCTGGGAGCTATCGGTCACCTCCATACTGCTGGTAACCCCGGAAGGAATGATCTGGATGACGAACAGGAGCTGTATTACCCCGGCATTTGTAGGGCGCTAGCCAACGCGGGATACCAGCACTACATCGGTCACGAATTCGTCCCCAAGGGAGACCCCGTTGCAGCGCTACGTCAGGCCTATGAGAGATGCACAGGAGACTAGAGTTCCCATCGTGTTCCAAGCGGAACCGCGCGTGAAAGTAGCGACAACATGGGAAGCTGCTACCCATTAACTACTCGCCATAAGGGACGCTTTCGCGCGTAAGTTACTAATGAATTTCAGATGGAAGAGGATATTTGATGCACATCGGTTTAGTGACAGATATCCTAGGGCAACTATCCTTCGATGAGCTGCTAAAAACCGCGGTTGATCTTGGTATTAACAGTCTCGAATTCGCCTGTGGTAATTGGTCCCAGGCTCCCCACCTCAAGATCGATCAGCTAATTACTGATAAACAGGCACGTGACACCTTTCAAAACAAACTAAGTGACCACGGGTTAAATATTAGTGCCCTGAACTGCTCAGGAAATCAACTCGCCCCAGGTCAACACGGGGAGGCGCACGATGGTGTGGTTCGTAAGACTTTCCAACTTGCAGAACTTCTCGATATCGACCGCATAGTGATGATGTCTGGCCTTCCTGCCGCCCCGGGTGACCAACACCCGAACTGGATTACTACCGCCTGGCCCGCTGAGGTTGCAGAAATCCTCCGTTACCAATGGGAGGACGTTGCGATTCCCTACTGGCAAGCGCTCGTTAAGGTCGCCAAGAGTCACGGCATCACCCGTATCTGCATTGAGCAGCATGGACATCAACTCGTCTACAACACAGCATCATTGATACGCTTGCGCGAAGCTGTGGGTACGATCATTGGAGTTAATTTTGATCCCAGCCACATGATGTGGATGGGTGGTGAACCCCTGCGCGCTATTCGTCCTTTAGCAGAAGCCATCTACCATGTGCACGCTAAGGATACGCGCATTGACCCTCACAACAGTGAAGTCAACACCCTAATAGAAACCAATGCCAATGATCAAGTGCAAGCACGATCGTGGAACTATGTCACGCTTGGCTACGGCCACAGCGAAAACTGGTGGCGGGACTTCATCAGCCTGCTACGCGAGGTCGGCTACGATGACGTGCTGAGCATCGAACATGAGGACCTCAGCATGACACCCATCAGGGGAGTTCAAAAATCTGTGGATTTCTTGAACTCCATCACATAATTAAAGGTTAAGACCTTAACGATTTGAGGACACTAATAACCAAATACACACACACTTGTTTTCTTTGTGGTTGGTGGGTAGTGGGATGAATTTGTGGGTTTTTGTTTATTGTGTTGGTTTTCCTTTGTAGGATTGGTCGTCAAAGTTGGTGGGTTTCCATTTGGGTTCGTTGCCTGTGACTACGGCTATGGCGTCTTTGCAGGCTTCGGTGAAGCAACGGCGGTGACAGAAGTCTGTTCCTCCAGCGATGTGTGTGGTTACTTGGACGTTCGGGTGATTTCTGAACCAAGCGTCTTCTGGGGGTGGTTCTGGGGCGAACACATCAATTGCTGCGGCGATCTCTTCGGCTTTCAGGCGTTCCCATAGTGGTTCCTGTTCAACTACCGCCATGCGTGTTACTAGTACGAATAATGCGCCTTTAGGTAAGGCTGATATTACGTCTCGATTAATTATTTCCATGGTGGCTGGTGTGGGTGGTAGTCCGACAACAAAAATTTCTGATGATGCTGCTAGTTCGACTAGGGAGTCACTTCGGGTTAAGCCAGCTGCCGTTAGTTGATCATCGGATACGAAAGGATCGTAAGCTTTGACGTCGCACCGGAATGGAGCTAAAAGCTCAGCGTAACGTTGGTTGATGCTGCCGTAACCAGCGAGGCCCACGCGGCGTCCTGTTAAGTCTCCATGAACGAAACCTGGTTTGTCCCACGACCATTTGTTCTCTCCACCTGGTTTATGCCAGGTCCATTTTCCTTCTCTCGCTAGGTACATTGATTCTGGGATGTCTCGTATTAGGTTCAACGTCATTGCTAGGGCGAATTCAGCTACTGAAGGGGTCATGCTTCGTGATGTGTCGATGAGTGTGATGTCTCTAGATTTAATTTGCTCGAACCAGTCGCCAAAGCGATGGTCGAAAGTTCCGGAGAATACTTTTAGTTTCTCTGCTGCTGCCCAGTGTTCGGGGAGCATTGGGGGTCTGTACCAAGGTCCGATGACTGCTGCGTCCGCTGTTTCTAGTTGGGAATAAAAATCTTCTAAAACAACTTTTATGCCCTCAGTCGCCTCTTGAGGGCGAAGGACACCAATTTCACGATTCCAAGATCTACCAGGTGGGTGATCGATTTTATCGCGAGTAGTCCGAAGGCCTGTAGGTACGCATAGGAACTCTACTTCTCCGTGTTCACGTAGTAGATTGCAACCTTCTGTATGCCAATCCCAAGCAACATGTCCATCATGAACTAACACAACGAATCGCACGATATTTATCCCCCTAGGTATGTAAGGACTTTCTTACTTAGTGTACCTGACTAAGAATAACTTCTTGTTCTGGCGTAAGCGCCTTCTGCGAATGCAAACCGTTAGGTTCACTATCATTAACCATGACCAAAATTAAAGCCGGTTGATGGTGAAAAAAATAAAACTCGTGATTATTCTGGTTATCGTCAAAACGGGGGGGCGCGAAGGATACAATTACCTCGTGATAGAAGCGCTTGACGTTCTGTTTCCCTTACCCGTCCCACCTTTCCGGTACCTTGCACCGTTAAATCAGCCGGAGGGACCCCTTGGGGCGCGGGTGGCTGTTCCGTGGCAGGATCGGGTAAGGATTGGCATTGTAGTCGCTAAGACCTCTGTTGAGCCTACTCGTGCTGGTGATCTTCGTGAAGCTATCGGTTGGCTAGACTCCACTTCCCATCTCCAAGAGGGAGCCTGCCACTTGATCCTTGAGCTCGCCGAAACTACAGCTACCCCAGCCGGCTTGGTTTTAACCACCTTGGTCAAATCCGGCCTCAATTCTCCCCTGAATCACGCTATTAGGGCTGTGAAAGACGTCGATTTAGAGTCTCTCAGCGCTGATACCTGGCGGAATGTCGATTCAGTTGAACCTCGACTGGTAGACCTCTGGCGAAAACAAGGTTTAATCGAAGAAAGAATAACGTTACAACCACATGTTGTCAGGGTGTTAGAAGTCCTCAAGCCGCCCGATGAGGGTTTATCCGGAAAGCGGCAATCCCGGCAACTTAGGGCGCTTAATCACCTCGTCGATGCAGGTCGCGTTGATTCAGTAAAAGATTTAGCCAAACAGGCTGGCGTCACCGAAGGAGTCATACGAGGCTTGGTGCAAAAGGGGTACGTCGGCTACGGAGAAGTCCCAGAATCGAATGTGACACTCCCCCCGCTAGAACAGATAGAAATGCCTCCCCTAGATACTAAAAAGCTAATACTTTCCGAGCGTTCTTTCTTGAGCGGAGGGACCCGTCTATCTCGCCTATCTTTTCTTTTGCACACCATTAAAAAAGATTTGAGTGCCGGAGCTGGGGTAATCGTATTGGTTCCAGAACGCTCACAACTAGAGCGGGTCGCAGGTGCATTTAGCACAGCAGGATTACCAGTCGTCGCTTTAAGTGGAAAGAGGTCGGATCGTCAGCGCGAGTACATTTGGCGAGAATTATCTCGCGATAAACCTTGTGTACTAGTTACAACATATCTCGGGGTCTTATCGCCATTAAAAAACCTTGGTCGTATCGTTATATTAGACGTGAGCAGCCCAACTTATAAACTTGATTCAGGCCCCCGGATTGTCACACCCAGAGTAGCAGAGATGCTTGCCGAAAAACATAAAATCCCAATAGTTTTTGAAGACATATTAGAAACAGCCGAATGGGTCGAGGGTATAGATCAAGAAAATCGACATCAGATACCCCGGCCAAAACGCCGACAATTCACAGCGCCGCTATCAGACTCACCAAATTGGCCCCTAGGCCCCGACCTCATAAGGGTTCTCAAACAGGTTAAAGACCGGAATCGTCAGGCGATAGTTATCGCCCCAAGAAGAGGATACTCTGCAGCTTTGGGTTGTCTTGCTTGCGGCCACATTATGATGTGCCCCAATTGTGACTTGAGCTTGCGATACCACCGTGAAGAAACCCGACTCCGTTGCCACCAATGCGAACATGCAGAGGGGTCACCCGTGTGTTGTCCATCATGCGGAGACGAAAACCTTGATGCTGTCCGTGGCCCCGGCACCCAATGGGTCGCTTCAGCAATTCGCAAGTTCCTACCAGATTTTGTTGTTGCAAGGTACGACGCTGATCATCGCGACTCGCTAAACGAATTCCATAACGGAAAACCAGGTGTGGTTGTTGGAACTACCGCGTTACTACGGATTCCACCCTTACCTAACCTCGCTCTAATTGGAATTACTTTATTCGAATCGTTTCTCACCCAAGGAGATTTTCGAGCAGAGGAGGGAGCACTGCGTTTATTACTCGCGCTCGATGAACTATCAATGCACACAAAACCACTAATAGTTATTCAGGCTTTCAATACCGATCATGAGGTTATCCAAGTCGCCGGCAAACCCACTAAAGAGTCGATGGATAACTTCGGTAATGCGGTAGAGAAGCGAAGAGAGCGTTTTGGTTACCCACCCTTTGGTCACCTGGCCCGGGTTCAATTTGCTGGTCGGTACCAGGATCAGACTCGGCAAGCAGCTCATACATTAGCCGTTAAACTAGAAAATTCGGACTTACCGCCAACTGTTTACGGTCCCGCTCCCGCAACAGTAGCCCGACAACGAGGAAGGTATGTCTACAACCTTCTAATTCGCACAGAAACGAGAACGCAACTTGGCGATATTTTGCGGGAAACTGACCTAGGATCGAGCGCTGCAACCAAAGTGCGAATCGATATTGACCCTTATGATGTCGGAGAATTCTTGGAATAGGGTTAGGACACGATGCTTCAGCCTTAACGGTAACTATTTAGCACCGCTAAGGCCTTCGACATCGTTGCGGTTGTTATTCAAGGCATGTGTTTATGAAAAGCGGGTAGCAGAGGAGGGGGTTAGGTGTGAATACCATGTTGCGTTTGGAGAAGCTTGAGGGTTTTGGCAATGTGAAGATGGTTGAGGTTGAAAAGCCGGAGCCGGGACCAGGACAGATGCTAGTTAAGTTGAAAAGAAGTTTGATTAGTCGCGGTTCGGAACTCTTTTGGCGGTACGTTCGGGAAGAGGCTGTACCACCTCATATCATGGGGTATTCAGCTGCTGGTGAAATTGTGGCTGTTGG